>JAZKHK010000001.1:0-18459 GCA_040385425.1 Pseudomonadota bacterium
CACCAACCGCCTTGGCTTTTTCAGCCAGACGCTTGCCAATTATTTGGGCAGCGGCAACGTTGCCACCTTTACCCGAACCACCCAATGCGGTACGCACTTCGACTTCTGCCGTTGAAGCAGTGGCCAAAACCTTGCCGCCATCGCCAGAAATAACGCTGGCATAAATGTGCAAATTGGTGCGATTCACCGTTAACCGTGCCACGCCTTGATTGGCGATACGGATACGGGTTTGACGGGCTCTGCGAAGACGCTGTTCTTTTTTGGTCAACATGTTGCAGCTCCTTATTTCTTCTTGGTTTCTTTGATCGTGATTTTTTCGTCCGAATAACGGATACCTTTGCCTTTGTAAGGCTCTGGTGGACGAATTGCACGAATCTCAGCAGCCACTTGACCCACACGTTGACGGTCCGCACCCTTGATCACGATTTCCGTGGGGGTTGGCGTTGCAACAGTGATACCAGCAGGCATGTCTTTATTGACTGGATGGGAATATCCCACCGTCAGATTCAGTTTGGCGCCTTGGGCCTGGGCTTTGTAACCCACACCAATAAGGCTGAGCTTCTTTTCGAAACCCTTGGTCACGCCGACTACCATGTTATTCACCAGCTGACGCATGGTGCCACTCATGGCATTCGCTTCGCGAGAGTCGTTGGCAGGCTGAAAGCTCAGAGCACCAGCGTCGCTCGTTACTTTAACCAATGCGTTTTGGCTCAAAACCAAAGCACCACCAGATCCTTTGACACTGATCTGATCATCTTTGATCGACACGTCCACACCAGCGGGAACGGCGACAGGCATTTTTCCTATACGGGACATTTTCAGTTTCTCCTCAATGTCACGCTTTAGGCGACGTAGCAGAGCACTTCACCACCGACACCGGTAGCGCGCGCTTTGCGATCAGTCATGACGCCCTTTGGTGTTGTGACAATTGCCACACCCAGGCCGTTTTGAACTTGTGGAATGGCATCGCTGCCACGGTAAACACGCAGACCAGGGCGACTGACGCGCTCAATGCGCTCAATCACTGGACGTCCAGCGTAATACTTCAGGACGATTTCCAACTCAGGCTTGCCGTCAGCGGTTTTAACCTTGAAACTGTCGATATAGCCTTCGTCTTTCAACACTTGTGCAATAGCAGCCTTCACTTTGGAAGAAGGCACGCTGACTGTGGCTTTAGCCACCATCTGCGCATTGCGAATGCGTGTCAACAGGTCGGCGATGGGATCACTCATGCTCATATATATGTCTCCTACCGCTTACCAGCTGGCTTTGGTGATGCCGGGGATTTCCCCTGCAAAAGCCATTTCACGAATTTTTGCACGTGCCAGACCGAAATGCTGGAATGTGCCACGAGGGCGACCCGTGATAGCGCAACGATTGCGCTGACGTGTCGGATTAGCATTGCGAGGAAGCATTTGCAAACCCAAGCGAGCTGCTGCGCGCTCATCTTCAGTGCGCTTGACATCGCTTGCGATTGCCTTGAATTCCGCGTGTTTTTTCGCGTACTTGGCAACCAGTTTGTCGCGCTTGATTTCGCGCTGTATTAAAGCCATCTTAGCCACAGGTCACCTCAGTTCTTGAAGGGGAAACGGAAACCTGTGAGCAGCGCTTTGCACTCTTCATCAGTCTTGGCCGTCGTGGTGATACTGATATTGAGACCGCGCAAGGCATCAACCTTGTCATACTCAATTTCAGGGAAAATAATTTGCTCTTTGACGCCGATGTTGTAGTTGCCACGACCATCAAATGCACGACCGGAAATACCACGGAAGTCACGAACGCGAGGCAAAGCCACCGTCACAAAACGATCAAGAAACTCAAACATCTGAACGCCACGAAGCGTCACCATGCAACCAATAGCCTGATTCTCACGAATCTTGAAGCCGGCAATAGCCTTCTTCGACATGGTCACCACAGGCTTTTGACCGGCAATCTTGGTCAGATCGCTTACAGCGTGATCCATAACCTTCTTGTCAGCCACCGCTTCACTTACACCCATGTTCAAGGTGATTTTTGTGATGCGAGGAACCTGCATTGGAGATGCATAGCCAAACTTGGCCATCAGCTCCGGCGCTAATTTTTCGCGATAGTGTTGTTGCAAACGAGCCATGCTTATGCCACCTTGATTTCTTCGCCGCTGGACTTGTAAACGCGAACGCGCTTACCATCAGCAGCCAGCTTGATACCAACACGATCAGCCTTACCAGTAGCAGCATTAAAGATAGCTACATTGGACTGATGAATTGGCATGGACTTTTCGACGATGCCACCAACCGTACCCTTGAGAGGATTTGGCTTGGTGTGCTTCTTGACTACGTTGATACCTTCAACGAGCACATACGAATCATCTTTGCGCAAGGCAATCTTGCCGCGCTTACCCTTGTCGCGCCCTGTGAGCACGATGATGTCGTCGCCTTTGCGAATCTTATTCATGGCGCGTCCTTACAAAACTTCAGGAGCCAAAGACACGATCTTCATGAACTTTTCAGTGCGCAACTCGCGCGTCACTGGTCCAAAGATACGGGTGCCGATTGGCTCTAATTTGGCATTCAGCAACACAGCTGCATTGCCATCGAATTTAACCAAAGAGCCGTCGCTACGACGAATACCTTTGGCCGTACGAACCACCACCGCACTGTAGACCTCGCCTTTTTTGACGCGACCACGTGGAGCAGCTTCTTTAATACTTACTTTGATGACATCGCCAACGCTTGCATAGCGACGCTTTGATCCACCGAGCACCTTAATGCACAGAACGGACTTAGCGCCAGTATTGTCGGCAACTTCTAATCGAGATTCAGCTTGGATCATTTCAATTATTCCCAACTTGCACCAGAACCATCAACCACTAAGCTAGCAGCCAATGACCTTCCAGTCAGTCTTGGGCCCGTCGTCCACAACATGAACCACTCACATTGCATCCTTTGGGCAGACACTTCATACTTTTTCAAGCGAAGCCCTAGATTATGCACCACTTTTAAAGTCTGGGCAAGAATATTTAACCACTTTCTTTCAAGGGCAAACCTGGCCTCTCTGACAATCCATCCAGACTGCTCTCTTTTGAGTAGACTTAAACGTTTAACCACATGGCTTGTGGCAACCTAAGTACGGAGAACTTCATGAGCGAGCGAATTGCATTCATTGGCGGCGGCAATATGGCCAGCGCCATCATTGGCGGTCTGATCGCCCAGGGGTTTTCACCTGAGCTCATCGACGTGCTGGAGCCGTTTTCTGAAGCTCGGAACAAACTCAAAAGCAACTACAACATCACGGCCCAGGCGCAGCCTGGCGTTTATTTAGCGCAAGCCAAACTGGTCATTTGGGCTGTCAAACCACAGACTTTCAAGGAAGCTGCACTGCAAGTGGGTCTTCACACCAGGAACGCCTTGCATTTGAGCGTGGCTGCTGGCATTCGCAGCGACAGCATTGCGCACTGGCTCGGCACCGAGCGGGTGGTGCGGGCCATGCCCAATACCCCTGCGCTAATTGGCAAAGGCATGACGGCTTTGTTTGCGCGCCCAGCCGTATCAGAACCTGACCGCGACTGGATCAGTCAGGTGATTGCCACAACGGGCGAGTTCATCTGGCTGACGGCAGAAGAGCAATTGGATGCCGTCACAGCCCTGTCCGGCTCAGGCCCTGCCTATATGTTTTACTTTATGGAAGCCATGACCGACGCAGGCGCCGACATGGGCCTCCCACGCGAACAAGCCTACCAACTGGCGGTCGCCACTTTCATTGGTGCCGGTGAACTGGCACGAGATTCCGGTGAGTCCCCTGAAATCTTGCGCCAACGCGTCACCTCCAAAGGCGGTACAACGCATGCAGCCATTTCATCCATGGAGAATGATCAACTCAAAGCGCAGTTTGTGCGTGCCATGAAAGCGGCCCAGAGCCGGGCCAAAGAACTGGGGGATGAGTTTGGCGGCACCTGATGGCCACAACGACTGCGTTTGAAGTATCGGCCAGCGTCACCGCGTGGCCATGGCACCGCAGTACTTGTCCGGCAAAGCGAGCGCCCTCACGCGACAGGATGCCAATCTTTGTTGCAATGCGGGCGTCCACTCTGTCACGGCCAGACCAAGGCACTTGAGACTCGCCTCCCAGCGCGTCCACTCCTGAGCGAAGGCACTGGCGCGCAGCGTTGGCGCCATAGTGGCGAGCCGGCGCCAGGCCTGCGGTCCGAGGTAGTCCCGTGCAAGTACCTCCCAATCGGGCAAGGGGTCAGCACTGGGCTCATAGCGCATGACATCGACTCCAATGGACGCGCCCCTGCGTATCGCCGCCACGCTCAACCCTGCTGCGTGACTGATCGACAGTCCGATGCCCGCGTCCGGCCCATCCACCAAAATCGGCTGCCCCGGCTGCGAGATGAGCGTGATTGAGGCCGGCGGCCGAACCAGCCAGGCAGCCAGCGTTTCGCGCACAGCAACACGAATTTGCGTACGTGCCGCATGCCGGATCGTCGTTTCCGGTGTCGCCACGCTGATAACCGTCACGGCATGGGCTGAACGCAAGTCAGTCCAAGCCAGGAGAACACTGTCAGGCCAGACATGCACCGCTACCGAACCTGGTCTTGTCATCATCTCACTGGCGGGCAGGTGCCGCCGGGCACCCTTTCCAACTGGTGGCAGGCGGGATGAACTCCCCCTTCATCACCAGCGTCAAGGCGCCCAGTTTGGCATTGTCTGCCACGACTGCGCTGTAGAGCACCGCACTGCGCGGCCCCATGTAAACGCGTTTTCCGATGGTGACGTGATCAATCTTCATCACACGGTCCTCAAACAAATGGGTTTGCGGGCAGGCCAGGGCATTGAGTTCGCTGTAGTCGCCAATCGAGACGCAATCGAACTCGGTGATATCGGTGGTATCGAGGTACACGCCTTTGCCAATACGACTGCCCAGGATGTTCAAGGCCATCGGAAGCCAGGGCGTGCCGCGCAGGTAGCGCATGAAATTGGGGACAGCAATCCCCTCGTACAGGTTGGTAATGCCTTCCGACAACCAGACAAACGGCGTCCACATCGGCTTGCTGCATTGGCGATAGCGTTGCAACAACAACCACTTGAGCGCGGCGATGAACACGAAGGTGCCGACGCCATACAACAGACCGGCAGCCGTCAGATACGTAATGACCTCCCCCCACCGTCCGTCCCCCGCCATCGGCATCACATTCACCACAATGGTGTAACCGACAGAAATTACAATCGCATGCGGCGCCACGATGCGCCAGGCTTCGATCAAGCCCCGTGCCAGCCGGCGATGCGGCGATGGCCGGTAGGTCAGGTGCTCCGGGAAACCCGTGGTTTGCTCGCGCGCTGGCAGATGGATGGGTGGCGAACCCAGCCAGGTGTCGCCTTCGTGCATGCTGCCCGGGCTCGGCGCGCTGGAGTGAACCCCGATCAGCACGTTTTCGGGCAGTGTCGTTCCATCGGGAATGTAGGAGCCATTGCCCACAAAGCTGCGCCGTGAAATCACCGTCGGCTGAATCGACATCCAGCCCCCGTCTATGTGCTCGTCACCCAGCATGACCGCATCGGCAATGAAGGTTTCATCCCCAAGCGTCAGCATGTCCGGCACCAGCCCCAGAGCGGTCGAAATCTCGGCATCGCGCCCCACTTTGGCCCCCAGCAGGCGATACCAGAACGGCGCGTAGATCGTGGCGTACACACCGTGCAACACGTTCAGGCTCGATTCCTGGATCTGGTTGACCAGCCATTTCGCGCAGTACAAGTTGCTATGCACCGGCCAACTGCCGGGTTTGAGCCGCGGCAACACCGCCCACCGGATACTGGCCGACAGCAGTGCGGTGCAAATGATCAAGACCGCGGTCGCCGGGAAGGCGAGGATGAAGTACTTGGTCAACTCGAACGTCAAGCCGGTATTGGCCAGGAAGGGAAAGCGCTCCACATCGTCCAACCAGTCAATCAACACAAAACTGGGAAACACCGGCAAGAAAAACAGCGTTGTGATCAGCAGTGCGCCCGCCACAAAATACACCGATTCGACGAGGCTGCGGGTACGCGAGAAGGCGGGGCGGGGTCGATTGGCAGCCGGATCGAAGGCCCCGACATCGCGTGCGGGGGAACCTTTCCAGATGGCGCAGCGCGGCAGTTCGGCCGTCAGCGCAGCCGCCAGGCGCACCGGCACCACCTCACCGTCGCTCAGGGCCGACTGGCCTTCCAAGTGGCCGTAGGCGCCGATGCGCGTATTGCCTTCCAGAATGGCGTAGGAGCCGACACTGGCGTCCGGCTCCAGGATGATGGCGCCAAGCCACAACACCCCATGCTCCACCCGTGCATTTTCAAGATTGGCGGCGTTGCCAATACTGACGCAGTCACCGATGGTGAGCAAGTCCGGCGCACGCAAAGTCATGGAGCCGATGCTCACGTCACGGCCTATTTTGGCGCCCAGCGCCCGTAGCCACCAGGCGTACATGGACGAACCACTGAGCAGGTAGGTGGGCGCCGACTCAACCAGGCGATCCGCCAGCCACCACCGGTAATAGGTCAGGCCCCAGAGCGGATAACGTCCGGCCTTGAGACGCCCGGCTATCAGCCACTTGCCGCCAATCGCCAGCACAAACTCCAGCAAGGTGGCGATCAGAAAAGCCCCGACCGACGCCGCCGTCGCGAGCGCAATCGAGTCGCCCGGTTCGCCGGTGAAGAAGTGGTAGGTGAAAAACGGCGCCAACCATTGCGCCATGCGTAACGCCACCAGACCCGGCACAGCAGCGGCTTGCGCCGCACCGCAGGTCCAGCGCCTGACGGCAGACGGCGGCACCCAGCTGGTATCCACAGCCGGACCCGCCGCATGGGCCTGGCCCAGCACCGCGGCAATACGCCCGACGGTCCGGTTTTGGTAAATGTCACGCACCGTGATGTGCGCAAAACGCGGATCGGTGCGCAAGGCCGAGGCGAGCCGCGCCGCAAACAGGGAATGCCCCCCGAGGTCAGAGAAAAAATCGGCGTTGCGAACGATCGACTGCCCCGGAAAAAGCTTGGCCAGAGCGGCAAACAAGGCGTGCTCAGCCGGGGTTTCCGGCGTATCCGAATGCATGGCCGCTCCCGCGACCGGCGCCAGTGGACGGGCTCTGAGCGTATTGCGGTCAATCTTGCCAGAGGCCAGACGCGGCATCTCCATCAGCACCTCAAAATAGCCGGGCACCATGTACGAAGGCAGCGACTCGGCGAGCGCGGCACGCAGGGCGGCCGGAACCAGCGTGACGCCACTGTCGCACACGATGAAAGCAATCAACTGATCGACGCCCTCTTCCTGGCGCAACACCACGGCCACGGTGCCGATGCCGGCTTGTTGCGCCAGCGCCGCCTCGATCTCGCCCAGCTCCACGCGAAAGCCACGAATCTTGACCTGATCGTCGGTGCGGCCCAGGCATTGCACGCAGCCATCCGCGCCGATACGGGCCAGGTCACCGGTGCGGTACAGGCGCCCATCGTGCGCATGGCGGGACCAGGGATTGGCAAGGAATTTCTCTGCCGTCAAATCGGGCCGATTCAGATAGCCGACCGCCACGCCGGGACCGGTGATGCACAGTTCACCCACTTCGCCGCGCGGCAATAGCTGCAATCCATGTTCGTCCACCGCCGGGTTGATGATCAGCAACTCGTAATTGGGCAAGGGCCGCCCGATGGTGACCGGCTCATCCGCGTGCAACTCGGCCAGGCTGGCCGACACCGTGGCTTCCGTCGGGCCATAGGTATTGAACACCTGCCGGCCCGGCTTGACCCAGCGCGCCACCAGCGACTGGGGGCACATTTCGCCCCCCAGATTGATCAGGCGCAAGCTCGGCACGTCCTGGGCAAACAAGGCCAGCAGCGTCGGCACCGCGTGCAGCACCGTGATCTGCTGCTCAATTAACGCCAGCGGCAAGGCCTCGGGGTCGGACGCCACTTCTTTGGGCGCAATCCATAAGGTCGCCCCCACCAGGTAGCTGATCCAGATTTCCTCGAACGACATGTCGAACGCAACCGAAAAGCCCTGGTAGACCCGGTCACTGTCACGGACGCCAAGCATCGAATTCTCGCTGCGCAGGAAATGACAAATGCTTCCCTGGCTGATTTCAATCCCCTTGGGCTTGCCGGTCGAGCCCGAGGTGTAGATGACGTAGGCCGGATGCGTCGGCAACACTCCTTCGCGGCGCCGCAAAGGCAGGGAGGGCTCGCACAAGGTTTCGGCGGTCCAGACGGTCCGCCCCAGCTCGCTCAAACGGGGGGCCAACGCCGCGCAACTGACGATGCCCACCGCCTTCGCATCAATCAGGCACACGGCCATGCGCTCAACCGGCGTGTCGGCGTCAAACGGCAGCCAGGCGGCACCGGCCTTGGCAATGCCGGCCTGCATCACCAGCAGCTCCAGGCCCCGCGGCAACCACAAACCGACGATCTGCCCGGGCCGCACGCCCGCGTCAATCAACCGGGAAGCGACTTGATCGGCCTGCGCATTCAACGCTTGGTAGGTCAGCTGCCGGTCCCCAAACATCAGGGCGACCTGCTGGGGCAAGCGGGCGGCGGTCGCCTCCAGCAGATCGGCCAGCACTTCAGCACGAAGCAATTCGGGTTGAAGAGGACCGAACAAACGATCTTGCGCCAAGACCTGGTCAGCCAGAGAGAGAGGGGATGGCGACGACGTGGCAGCGGAATTCACCGCAGAAATTGGAAGCATGAAAAAGGGGTCGCCGCAAATGAAAAAATAGTAGCATGGCAAGCTGCCATGGTGGAGCTAGGGCTTATACCGAGGCGTAACTCACGGCCAGGCCCGCAAACAAGGTGAGCCCGAGCCAATGGTTGAGACGAAAGGCCTTGAAACACCCCTCCCGCGTGCGGGTGCGAATCAGCATGAAGTGCCACGCCACTTGCCCCAGCGCAAGTCCGATTGCTATATAAATAATAGCTGCTTGCGCATATACCATAAGGGCTACAGCCCAAATAGCTATAAAAACAAGGTAACAAAGCATGATCACCGGCACATCCAGCCGCCCCAGTGTGATGGCCGACGTTTTCATGCCGATGCGCAGATCGTCATCCCGATCCACCATGGCGTACTCCGTGTCATAAGCCAGCACCCACAACAGGTTGCCCAGCATCAGCGCCCAGGCCAGCGGCGGCACGCTGGCCTGCACCGCCGCAAACGCCATCGGAATGCCAAAACTGAATGCCACGCCCAGCACCGCTTGCGGCATGGCGAAAAAACGTTTGGCATAGGGATAAATCAGCGTGACGGCGAGCGCGCCGAACGACCAGCCGATGGTGAGGGCATTGGTGGTCAGCACCAAGACAAAAGACAGCAGCGCCAGCACGGCGCCGAACGTCAGCGCTTCTTTGACCGATAGCGCGCCAGTGGTCACGGGGCGCGTTGCCGTGCGCTTGACGTGGCGGTCGAACTCGCGGTCGGCCACGTCGTTGATGCAGCAGCCCGCACTGCGCATGAGAAACGTGCCCAGCGTGAACACCAGCAGCAGATGCCAGCCCGGAAAGCCGTTGGCGGCAATCCACAGCGCACTCAGGGTCGGCCACAGCAACAGTAGCCAGCCGGCAGGACGATCCCAGCGAATCAGGCTCAAATACAAACCGGCCTGCCGACGCACAGCGCCCTCATCCGCCCCCCCATTCAGCACCTTGCTCATAATCCGACCAAACTCAGGTCAAGACGCCCGTCCCGCAGCGGCGGACACCAGAAAAATGCGCCAGTCACCGGCTGGGAGATGCGAAACATCGCATCCGTCACCCCATCGTCCTGGCCCGCCATGCGGCGCATTTGCGCTTCAAACGCGTCAAACGACTTGCCGAACGCCACAAACACCAAACCGGCTTCTTTACCCAGCGTCCATGGCATCGAGCGGCGCACCACAAACGCCTCGGGCTCAAAACTCTCTTGCGCCGTGCGCTTCACGTGCGCTGAAAGCGGCGCGTCCTCGAGTTCTTCGTTGTCACTGCGGCGGCGCCCCACCAGATTGTCCTGCTCGGTGCTCGCCATGGCCTCGAAAGCGTCCAAGTCATGCCGCCACTGCTGCACCGCCATGAAACTGGAACCGGCCAGCCCCGGCCCGCCGTCCTGCACCAGCGCAGCGGCTTGCGCGGCGTCATCCACCGGGTTCTCGGTGCCGTCTTCATAGCCGGTCAAATCGCGGCCATGGCCGTTGGGGCCTTGTCCATGTCGGAATGCGTCAATCACTTGATCAAGGTGCAAGGCTGGCGCCAGCGCTTTTTCAAGCTGGCGCGTCAGGAGCAGCAAATCACCCCGGTCCGTCCCACGCAGCCAGCAGCACAGGGCCACCGGCGTACTGGGCACCTGCACACCGTGGCCCGATAAGGCCTCAAGCGGATGCAATCCTGGCACATCGACCTCCAGCGCCCGCATCAATTCAGGGCCGAAACCGGCCAGCACCTGCGTGCCATCGACCAGTTCAAGCAGGCGCGACAGACTGCTGCGCAAGGCATGCGTCTGACGGATCGAAAAAAACAGATAACGACCCACCGGCGGGACCGGCGCCAGGATGGCGGCTTGCGATAAATTCATGCAACAACTCTCTCAGGACAATCGGATGACGCCCGGCAACTCGCAGGCGTAAATGGCGTTGCGCAAGGCCGCAATCGCTTCGTAACGGGTGAAACTGCGCCGCCAGGCCAGCACCACCCGGCGTTTGGGCGGGTCGCCCTCGAACGGCAGGTATTTGATATACGGGTCTTCGTCGCGCTTGCGCCGGGGTTTGGCCGCCATGGCTTCCTTGGGCACGCTCAGGCGCGGCACCAGGGTAACGCCCATGCCGGCCGCCACCATGTGCTTGATGGTCTCCAGCGACGAGCCCTCAAAACTCTTGCGAATACCCTCGGCATTGCTGGAAAACCGCGCGAATTCGGGGCAAACCTCCAGCACATGGTCCCGAAAACAATGGCCGCTGCCCAATAACAGCATGGTTTCGCGCTTGAGTTCGTCGGTGGTCACGTGGTCATTGGCGGCCAGCGGGTGGTTGGTCGGCACGGCGGCCATGAAAGGTTCGTCGTACAGGGGGGCGATGGCCAGCCCGGCGTCCGGGAACGGCTCGGCCAGGATGGCGCAGTCAATTTCGCCGGTGCGCAGCATCTCCAGCAGCTTGACGGTGAAGTTCTCCTGCAGCATCAAGGGCATTTGCGGGTTGTGCTGAATCATCTGGCGCACCAGATCGGGCAGAAGATAGGGGCCAATGGTGTAGATCACGCCCAGCGTGAGCGAGCCGTTCAAAGGGTCTTTGCCGCGCTTGGCGATGTCCTTGATATTGGCTGCCTGCTCCAGCACGGCCTGGGCCTGGCGCACGATCTCTTCACCCAGCGGCGTCACGGCCACTTCATTGGCGCTGCGCTCGAACAATTTGACGTCAAGCTCTTCTTCCAGCTTCTTGACGGCGACCGACAGCGTGGGCTGCGACACATAGCAAGCTTCGGCCGCCTTGCCAAAATGCCGCTCACGGGCCACGGCCACGATGTATTTGAGTTCGGTGAGTGTCATGGCGCTATTGTCCTACCAGAGCACCCCGCGTGGAGAAAGACAACAGCCCCACTGGCCGATTCTGCTTGTCGACAATGCGCATAATGTGACCTTTTTCATTTTTGAGGGCCCGCCAGCCCTTCAGGAGACCCCTCTGATCGCGCCCCGCTTCCTGTTGCCCACCTCCAATCACCCGTACCTTATTCATGGACTTGATTGAGATTCATCAGGACAAATTAGCCTTGGGAATGTCCCTGAGCTACACCTTGCGCGACGAAGTCGGCGCGGTTTTGCTGGCCAAAGGGCACTGCATTGAGACCGCCCACCAGCTGGAAAGCATTCGGAACCGGAAAAAGATTTTTGTCGAGCTCGAAGAATCGCAGCAGGGTGTTCGCGCCATGATGTCGGGCATGTCGGCCCTGAACCTGGCCGACGCGCCGCTGAAAGACTTTTCCAAGTACCTGAATCTGAGTCAAGGTAATCAGGGGGAAGAGAAGCTGATCGGCACCCTGCCGGAGCGCTGGGGTGCCGTGGAATCCAAACTCGGCGGCCTCCTGGCCAGCATCGGCAGCACGGCGGATTTTGAAAGCAAATTGCACGTTTTGGACCGGCATATCCAGAACCTGCTGACAGAGGAAAAAGCAGCGTCCCAATTCCTGCTGTTCAACCGGGCGGTCATTCATTTCAGCGGCTACAGCGTCATGCATTCCCTGCTGTGCGCCACCTTGGTTCATTTGTTGGCGCCCTTTTTTGCGCTGTCGGAGAGCGAGCGGCGCAGCCTGGTCTGTGCAGCACTCACCATGAATGTGAGCATGACGCGTTTGCAGGATTTGCTGGCGGTGCAAAAAATCGCACCGAGCCCCAAGCAGCGCAGCGAGATCGACAGCCATGGCGCCACCGGCAGGCAAGCCCTCATGGACGCCGGGGTGACGGACCCGGTCTGGCTGGAGATCGTCGCCCTGCACCATGCGCCGCTGACCGGCCCGGAGACGCTGGCCGACTGGTCGCCGGTGCAGCGCATGACCAAGATACTGCAGACGGTGGACCGCTACACGGCGGCCATGAGCCCACGGAAATCCCGCGCCGGCCGCACCGCCCGCGACTCCGTGCTCAGCGTCGTGGTGCAAACAGGGGTGGCCAAACACGATGAGGTCGGCACCGCCCTGGTTCGCATCCTGGGCGTGAGCCCGCCCGGCACCTATGTGAAGCTGGCCAATGGCGAAACGGCGGTCGTGATCCGGCGCGGCATCAAACCGGGTGAACCGCTGGTCGCCAGCGTGCTCAACCGCAACGATGAACCGATTGCGGTGCCGCGTCTGCATGACACCGCGCGCGAAAGCCTGGCCATCCAGGCCACCCTGGTCGCCAGCACGGTCCGGGTCAGCCTCAACCTGGACGCGATGCTGCGTTTGATCCCGAAGACTTGATTCCCCAGTCAAGGCGCTGGCGGGCCGACCGCGAACGGCTCACCCGCGCATCAGCGCCTCAATCTCGGCCACCGCCACCGGCACGCCACGGCTGATCAACTCGCAGCCGCCCTCTTGCACGATGGCGTCATCCTCAATGCGGATGCCGATGTGGTGGAACTGCTCGGGCACGCCGTCGGCAGGGCGCACATACAGGCCGGGCTCGATCGTCAGCACCATGCCGGGCTGCAGGATGCGGCTCGGACGGTCCTTGATGATGTCGCCGCTCAGCGGGTCTTTACGCTCGCTGACCTGGCCGATTTCCGACGGCTCGATGTAGCCGCCGCAGTCGTGCACATCCATGCCCAGCCAGTGGCCGGTGCGGTGCATGTAAAACTGGAAGTACGCGCGCTTCTCGATCACATCCTGCAGCGTGCCGACCTTGTTGGCATCCAGCAGCCCCAAGTCCAGCAAGCCCTGCGCCAGCACCTTGACGGTGGCCTCGTGCGGGTCGGTGAAGCGGGCGCCGGCGCGGGTTACGGCAATCGCCGCTTCCTGCGAGGCCAGCACCAGCTCGTACAAGGCACGCTGCGGGCCGGAGAATTTACCATTGGCCGGGAACGTGCGGGTGATGTCGGACGCATACCCGTCCAACTCACAGCCTGCGTCGATCAGCACCAGCTCGCCGGCGCGCACCCAACCCGCATCGGCGCGGTAGTGCAGCACACAGGCATTGGCACCGGCCGCCACGATGGAACCATAGGCCGGCGCCTGCGAGCCATGGCGGCGGAACTCATGCAATAACTCAGCGTCCAGGTGGTATTCACGCACCTCCTGGCCCTCGCGCAGCCGGCGTGCGGACAACTGCATAGCGCGGATGTGGCCGCCAGCGCTGATCTGCGCGGCGCGGCGCATGGTGGCTTGTTCATGGGCGTCCTTGACCAGCCGCATCTCGTCGAGCGGGCCGCACAGATCGCGCTGCTGCTCAGGGCAGCGCGTGCCGAAACGCACCCGGCTTCGCACGCTGCCGAGCCAGCCATCGACGCGGGTTTCCAGCCCCTTGTGGGTGGCAAACGGATACCAGACCGCCTCGCGCCCGTCCAGCAGGACGGGCATCTTGGCATCCAAATCCGCTATCGAATAAGCAGCATCCATCCCAAGCTGCTCGGGGGCTGCCGCCGGCCCCAGCCTGTAACCGTCCCAGATTTCACGCTCCAGGTCTTTCGGCGCGCAAAACAGCGTGGTGGTGCCATCGCCGGTGATCACCAGCCACGCGTTGGGCTCGGTGAAGCCGGTCAGGTAATAAAAGTAGCTGTCGGGCCGGTACAAAAAATCCGCATCGCGGTTGCGCTGCTGCTCGGGCGCCGTCGGCAGGACGGCCACGCCGTGCGGACCGATCAGCGCAGCCAGCCGGGCGCGGCGTTGGGCATACAGGGCAGGAGTGGCAGAAAGTGTCATGGGTCGATCCGGTTTTTTATTGATTCAGCGCCTGCAGCCGCTCGGGCGTGCCGACATCCGTCCAGGCGCCGAGGTACAGCTCCGCAGTGACTTGGCCATTGTCCATGGCGGCCCGTAACAGCGGGGCCAGTGGGGCTTTGATGCCTTGCGGATTGCCGGCGGGAATATCGCAATAGGGCGGCGCAAACAAGGCGCGGTGGTACAGGCCGATGGTGGAGTAGGTGTAGCGCGCTTGGTCGGCGTCTTTGGGCAGGTTCAGCGCCAGTGCGGCGCCATCACGATCGTCCGGATTGGCGGCCAGGCCGAAGTCGCCTTTCAGGTTGTGCTCGGGGTTGGGCACCAGCCAGATATGCGCCAGCTTGCCACTGGCCACAAAGCGGTCCACAGCGGCCTGACTGAACACGAAATCGGGCGCAAACACGTCCCCGGCCAGCACCCAGAACACCTCCGCACCGGCCCCATCAGCGTCGGGCGGACACAGCAGCGGCAAGGCCCGTGCAATGCCGCCAGCGGTTTCCAGCGCGCCGCCAAAGTCCTGCCCTTCGTGCGAATAGCAAATCTTCAAATGCTCTTTATTTGATAGCTGCTCAGGAACAGAGGACGGGGGCTGGAGCACAAAAACATGCTTAAATTTTTCAAAAATCAGGTTTCCCAGCCACGCGGTGTTCACCACCACGCTATCAAAGCCGCCGCGTGCCAGCGCCTCCAGCGGCCACTGCATCAGCGGCTTGCCGCGCACCGGCAGCAGCGGCTTGGGCGTGGTGTCGGTCAGGGGGCGCATGCGCTCGCCGCGCCCGGCGGCCAGCAGCATGGCGGGGATGGGAGAAGCCGACTTGATCGGCAATGGCGTGGACGCCAGACGTTCATCGCGCTTCGTATCAGGCTGGTCTTGCATGGTCGTCCTTTTCAGCGCATGCCAACCGACACTTTGCCGAAAACAGCCTGGGCTTCGCGCGGCAGGCAGCGCCAGTACACCGGGTTGCCCTGCACTTCGCCGCCCAAAGCGGCGGCAGCCTGCCAGCCCCAGCGCGGCTGGTACAGATACGCGCGTGCAATGGCCACCAGATCGGCCTCGCCGTTCTGCAACACGGCCTCGGCCTGCTGGGCGTCGGTGATCAGGCCGACGGCGGTGGTCACCAGGCCGCTGGCCTGGCGGACCTGCCGCGCAAACGGCAACTGGTAGCCGGCACCCAGGGCAATCTTTTGTTGCGGCGAGATGCCACCGGAGGACACATGGATGAAGTCGCAACCCAACATCTTGAGCCGCTTGGCCAATTCGGCGCTCTGATCCACATCCCAGGCGCCTTCGACCCAGTCGGACGCGGAAATGCGCAAGCCCAGCACGCCGTCAAACGCCTGGCGCACGGCGGCAAACACCTCCAGCGGATAACGGATGCGGTTCTCGAAACTGCCGCCGTAGGCGTCTGTGCGCTTGTTCGCAATCGGTGACAGGAATTCGTGCAGCAAATACCCATGGGCCGCATGCAGCTCGATGGCGTCAATGCCCATGCGGTCGGCCCGCTGCGCGGCCTCGACAAAGGCCACGCGCACCCGGGCCATGTCGTCCGCCGTCATGGCGGTGGGCGGCGGCTCGGTCGGCAAATGCGGCTCGGCCGAAGGGCCGAAGGTTTCCCAGCCGCCCTGCTCCTGGGACAGCAACTGGGCGCCCTGCCACGGCACCGCGCTGGAAGCCTTGCGCCCGGCATGGGCCAGCTGGATGCAGACGGCGGTGTGGGGCGCCAGTTGGCGGGCGCGCTGCAAGGTGTCGGCCAGGGCACGCTCGGTGCGCTCGTCCCACAGGCCCAGGCAGGCCGGGGTGATGCGCCCCTCCGGGACCACGGCGGTGGCTTCAATGGTCAGCATCGCGGCGCCGCCGTTGAGCAGGTTGCCCCAGTGCATCAGGTGCCAGTCGGTGGCTTCACCGTTGACGGCTGAATACTGGCACATGGGCGCGATGACGATGCGGTTGGGCAGGGTCAAACCACCGCGGGGAGAGGGCAGGGATAGGGGGGTAAAAAGCAGGCTCATGACCTTAGCTTATCTCACCCCGGTAAAATACCGGGTTCCCCCCTTTCCCCCAGAACTATCCCGGAGTTGGCACAGATGTCTGATCAAGAACCCGCAGCACAAACAAGCACCGCAAACCAGTCGATCCAAACCGACATGGCCAATGCGATTCGCGCCTTGACGATGGATGCCGTCCAGGCTGCCAATTCAGGCCACCCCGGCGCGCCCATGGGCATGGCCGACATGGCCGTCGCCTTGTGGGGTTCCCACCTCAAACACAACCCTGCCAACCCCAACTGGCTCGACCGCGACCGCTTCGTCCTCAGCAACGGTCACGCTTCCATGCTGATCTATTCGGTGCTGCACCTGACCGGTTACAAGCTGCCGGTCGCCGAGCTGAAGAAATTCCGCCAATTGCACAGCAAGACCGCCGGCCACCCCGAAGTGGGCGTGACGCCCGGCGTGGAAACCACCACCGGCCCGCTCGGCCAGGGCATCACCAATGCCGTCGGCATGGCGCTGGCTGAAAAGCTGCTGGCCCAGGAATTCAACCGCGACGGCCACCAGGTCGTCAACCACAACACCTTCGCCTTCATGGGCGACGGCTGCCTGATGGAAGGCATCAGCCACGAAGCCGCCGCGCTGGCCGGCGCCTGGAAGCTGAACAAGCTGATTGCCCTGTACGACGACAACGGCATCTCGATTGACGGTCAGGTCGCACCCTGGTTCATCGACAACACCGCATTGCGCTTCCAGGCCTACGGCTGGAACGTGCTCGGCCCGATCGACGGCCACGACGCTGAACTGGTTGCCAACACCATCACGCAAGCCAAACTGTCCGCCGACAAGCCCACGCTGATCATCTGCAAAACCGCGATTGGCAAAGGCAGCCCGAACCGCGCCAACACCGCCAAAGCCCACGGCGAACCGTTCGGCGATGCCGAAATCGGCCTCACCCGCGACGCCATCGGCTGGCCGCACAAGCCTTTCACCATCCCCAAAGACGTGGTCGCCGCCTGGGACGCCAAAGCCGCCGGCGCCGCTGCCGAGAAAGCCTGGAACGACAAGTTCGCCGCCTACAAAGCCGCCTTCCCCGACTTGGCCAAAGAGCTGGTGCGCCGCATGAAGGGCGACCTGCCCAAGAACTTCAACCAAGTTGCCGTGGACACCGCCGTGGCTGCGCACACCAAGGCCGACACCGTGGCCTCGCGCAAGGCCTCGCAACTGGCGCTGGAATCCTTCACCGCCGCCCTGCCGGAAATGCTCGGCGGATCGGCCGATTTGACCGGCTCCAACCTGACCAACACCAAGAGCACGCCCAACCTGCGCTTTGACGCCGTGACCGGCGCCAGCAACGGCGGCCGCCACATCAACTACGGCGTGCGCGAGTTCGGCATGGCGGCCATCATGAACGGCGTGGCGCTGCATGGCGGCTTCATCCCCTACGGCGGCACTTTCCTGACCTTCAGCGACTACAGCCGCAACGCCATCCGCATGGCCGCGCTGATGAAACTGCGCGTGGTCCATGTGTTCACCCACGACTCCATCGGTCTGGGCGAAGACGGCCCGACCCACCAGTCGATCGAACACGCTGCCAGTCTGCGCCTGATCCCGAACCTGGACGTGTGGCGTCCGGGTGATACGGCTGAAACCGCCGTGGCCTGGGCCGTGGCCCTGCAAAACAAGAACAAGCCGACTGCCCTGCTCTTGAGCCGCCAGAACATCAACTACGCACCGAAGTCCGGCCTGGGCGACATCAGCAAGGGCGCTTATGTGCTGGCTGAACCGTCTGAAGTCGGCCTCAAGAAGAAGGCCCAGGCCGTCATCATCGCCACCGGCTCCGAAGTGCAGTTGGCCTTGAAGGCGCAAGAAATTCTTGCTACCAGAAAGATAGCTGTCCGCGTGGTGTCCATGCCCAGCAACACCACGTTTGACCAGCAAAGCGTCGAGTACAAGACCAGCGTGCTGCCTGCTGGCGCGCCCCGCGTGGCGGTCGAAATGGGATCGACCGACGGCTGGTGGAAATACGGCTGCGCTGCCGTGGTCGGCATCGACACTTTCGGCGAATCCGCTCCGGCACCGGTGTTGTTCAAACACTTCGGTTTCA
>JAZKHK010000002.1:0-3042 GCA_040385425.1 Pseudomonadota bacterium
CAACGAACTTTCGGGGCTGTTCAAAACCGGCTCCTGGGGCTGGACGCTGGCGCCGCAAATGCTGTTGCCCATCTTTGACGCCGGGCGCAACAAGGCCAACCTGAGCTCCGCCAACGTCGGGCGCGACATTGCCGTGGCGCAGTATGAAAAAGCAATCCAGACCGCCTTCCGCGAAGTGGCCGACGCCCTGGCCGGGCGCAGCACGCTGAACGAACAGGTGCAAGCCCAGCAGGTGCAGGCCGATGCCGAAGCCGACCGCTTCCATCTGGCCGACCTGCGCTACCGCAACGGCGTGGCCAGCTACCTGGAACTGCTGGACGCGCAACGCTCGCTGTTTGCCGTTCAACAGGCCGTGGCGCAAACCCGGCTGGCGTACCTGCAAAACCAGGTCACCTTGTACAAGGCCCTGGGCGGCGGCGCAACGGAGACGGCTTCGCAGCCTTGAACTGAGCCGAAAATGACTCAAAGCAGCCTGTTTTCTCCGGCTGCTTTGAGAGAAACGAAGGGCTGGCGGTCTGTAGGATGTTGATGCATCCAGCAGACCGCCAGCCCTTTATTCATAGGCTACAGTTCTTAATTTCGTAACGCCATGACCACCCGTTCATCGTCGGCGTTAACCCTTAAAAACCACCACCCATGAAACTCTACTTACTCTTCCTTTTTATGGCGACGGCCACGGTCTTCAGTCCGGGGCCGGGCGTCGTGATGACGCTCACCAACGCGCTGCGTTATGGAGTGCGGGGCACCTTTGGCGGCATTTTGGGCATCGCCTTTGGTGCGCTGGTCGTTGCCGCGATTTCTGCCACCAGTCTGGGGGTTCTGCTGGCCGCCTCGGCGCTGGCTTTCACGGTGCTCAAGCTCCTTGGCGCAGCCTACCTCGTCTATCTGGGGGTTCGGCTTTGGCGCGCGCCCCCGTTCAAGTTCACCGAACAGTCGGCACACGAAGCCAGTTTCGGCAGGCGCTTTCTGGAAGGTCTGTCGCTTCAGCTCACGAATCCCAAGGCCATATTTTTCTTCCTGGCGGTGTTCCCGCAGTTCATCGACCCCACACACAACTACGCCACCCAGTTCGCCACCTTGGTGCTGACGTACAGCGCCTTGGTCGTCACGATTCACAGCGCGTATGCCTTCTTCGCGCGGCGGGCCAAAGGTTGGCTGACCTCCGAGCGAGGTGGCAGCACGGTGAACAAAGCGGCCGGTGCCACCTTCGTGTTCTTCGGTGCCGCGCTGGCCACGGCCAAGCGGTAGGAGCTATTCCGCCCTGGAGGCCGAGCTACCTGAACAGGCTCGACAGTTCACGGTCCATCAGGTCGGCATTGCCGGTGTTGAGTTCGATGAGGCGGCGCAAACGGGTCAGACTGGTAATGTCGATCTCCTGGCATTCGATGCCAACCAGTTTGCCGTCCAGATGAACGACCTGACCGGTCATCACGACCCCGTCCCCATCGTCTGCCAAAGGCAGCTCCAGGCGGCATTTTTCGTGCAGGCGCACCACATGGCTTGTGTCGCACTGCACCAAAGCGCCCTTGAGCGCCAGGTCAACCAGGTGAACCTTGATCGTCCCGTCGTGTAACGCCAACTGCACGTCGGCCTTGAACGGAATACGGATGAACCGACGATGATCTTGGAGGGGGGTGCTTTTCATATGGGGTCCTGGAACGTAGGAGTACACAAAAATTCCCGGGCCGTGCCCACGGGAAGAGTCAGTATAGGGGGAGCGCTGACACGGCCTTGACTCCCCATGCCAAAGCGGAGCACCCCTGTTTGAACTCAGAAGCGCGCTAAGCCGCATTTAAATTGGTGCATCGCACAAAAATAGTGCCCTGCCCTATTTAATATTAAAACAAGCCTCTAGCCCTTATGAAAAATGGACATATAGCTATTAATTTGATAGCAATTTGTCCACCGAAAAAGCTGGCACAGTCATTGCGTAGATAAGTCCAAGACCTCCAAGGGTCATGCGAAGGTTCCGGTCCAACGGCGGACTGGGAACTTCGTGAAAAGGACAAAGGCGTCCCCACTGGTTCAAAACGTACTGATGTGTTTTGAGTCTGTGCGGACGCTTTTTTTTATTTGTTTTTTCAGGAGCTTGCCATGACCGATCTTCTCAAGACCAGCCTCAGCCGCCGCGCTGTTTTGCAAACCGCAGCGGTAGGTGCCGTGGGCATCAACCCGGCCCTGCGCGCTGCGGTGTATGCCGCAGGCTCCGACGCCCCGGAAAAAACCGAAGTCAAAATCGGCTTCATCCCCTTGACCGACTGCGCCAGCGTGGTGATGGCCTCGGTACTGGGCATCGACAAGAAATACGGCGTCAAGATCATCCCGACCAAGGAATCCAGTTGGGCCGGCGTGCGCGACAAGCTGGTCACCGGCGAACTCGACTTTGCCCATGTGCTGTACGGCCTGATCTACGGCGTGCACCTGGGCGTCGGCGGGGCCAAAAAAGACATGGCCGTGCTGATGACGCTGAACCAGAACGGCCAGGCCATCACCCTGTCGAAAAAACTGGCCGACAAAGGGGCCGTGGACGGCGCCGGTCTGGCCAAACTGATGGCCGCCGAGAAGCGTGAATACACCTTTGCCCAGACCTTCCCCACCGGCACCCATGCCATGTGGCTGTACTACTGGATGGCGGCCAACGGCATCAACCCGATGTCCGGTGCCAAGGTCATCACCGTGCCGCCACCGCAAATGGTGGCCAATATGCGCGTCGGCAACATGGACGGCTTCTGCGTGGGCGAACCCTGGAACCACCGCGCCATCATCGACGGCATCGGCGTGACGGCAGCCACCACCCAGGACATCTGGAAAGACCACCCCGAAAAGGTGCTCGGCACCACCGGCGACTTCGTCAAGAAATACCCCAACACGGCCCGTGCCGTCACCGCCGCCATCCTGGAAGCGGGTCGCTGGATTGACGCCGGTTTGCAAAACAAGAACAAGATGGCTGAAACCATCGCCGAAAAATCCTACGTCAACACCAGCGTGGACGCGATCAACCAGCGCATCCTGGGCCGCTACCAGAACGGCATGGGCAAGACC
>JAZKHK010000003.1:0-25229 GCA_040385425.1 Pseudomonadota bacterium
AAAGCTGCGCCAGCGAAAAAAGCAGTCGTCGCCGCAAAACCTGCTGCAAAAAAAGCCGCTCCGGCCAAAAAAGTCGTGGCTATAAAAAAGCCGGCAGCCAAAGCGCCAGTCGTCAAAAAAGTGGCCGCAAAAGCCACGAAAGCACCCGCAGCCAAAGCAGCGCCTGCGGCCCGTGCAGCCCAGACCACGCTGAATCCACAAGCAGCCTGGCCATTTCCTACAGGCAGCAAGCCCTGAACTGTCACAACAGTTCAATGTCCAGCCCGGTGTCGAAAGACATCGGGCTTTTTTTGTAGAACTCAGGGGTAAAAAGCAAGTAATCGGTAACCAGCAACCCGGTCCGGCGCGCCCGAGGCCTTGAAAGCAAGGGGGAGCGAAGCCGACATCTCTGCATCCGCTGTCAACGCATCCACTTTAATACCCAGCTCTGTCGCCAGGAATACACGCCGAACGACTGGCCGGTCCAGCCCGTCCGTCAATGTCAATTCAATGGCCGGTATCGCCACTGCAGTGGCTGCTGTACTTTTAAGTGTCAAATTCAAACGGTAGGAGTCACCTCGAACTTTGGTAAATGACGAGCTGTCAATGACAATGGATTCAATTTGTCGCAAAGGCGATAAGGTGCAATTCAAGGGTTCGCACATCGCCTCCAACAAGGGCTTCAAGCTGGGTTCCATTGCCACGAGCCGGTCGCGCTCATGAACCACGCCTTGACCAAGCAGACCCAGCAGCAGCACAAAACCTGAAAAACCCAGCATTGCGCGCATGAGCGGTTTGTGCCAAAAAGAATTGTTGTTCTTATCCTGCAAGAAAGAGACGTCGCTCAAGTCAACCGACTCAGGGGACGCCAGCTCATCAGGCTCAACCGGCATCTCTTGATCTGGGAGCGATTCCGACACGGCGGCGACGTTCTCACCTAACTCGATTTCGTCGGAAGAGTGCTCTGGTGTAGTCTGCTTTAGGGTATTTTCTGCCGCCTCGGACTCGGTCGGCTCTGACGCAAGCGACAAGTCATTGGCGCTGCGTTCACTGTCCGGCTCCGGCTTGGCTTCAACAACGTCCGTCGGGACGACAATAAAGTCAAGCAACTCGTAATTTTCAGAAAGGTCCTCGGGCGGCGCGACGGGGATTTCCTCAACGGGTTGGGCCGGCAGCAAGTGAAGCGATGCGTCAAATATGTCATCACATTGACCGCATCGAACCCATCCTTCGGAAATTCGAAGCTGGTCGGGAACAACCTTGAACAAGGTCTCGCAGGTCGGGCAACGTGTGATCAGGCTCATTTCAGAAATTGTAGAGCCGCACCCAAAGAAGCTCAGCGCGTCGCCGTCATCAGTATCCAGCCTTCTTGCTGGTCCGTCACCGTTAACTGACAGTAAGGGGCATAGGCCTCTTTCAATTCATCAGCCTGTCGCTCAAGAATGCCGGCAAGAACCAGAGAGCCACCTGGCGCGACGCGAGACCACAACAAAGGGGCCAACACTTTCAGGGGCGTTGCCAGAATATTGGCCAGCACCGTCTGATAAATACCCGTCACGATATCGGGCAAGCCCGCGTTCAGGCTGACGTCATTGGCTTGCGCATTAAGTACGGTTGACTCAACGGCCGCGTCATCAATGTCAACGGCATCAATGTCACTTGCACCATGCTTGGCAGCACCAATGGCAAGGATGCCTGACCCACAGCCATAATCCAGCACCCGACCTAAATCGCTGCCGGCAGCCGAGCCGCCTGAAGACGCATGATGCGCAATCCAGCGCAAACACATCCGGGTTGTAGGGTGGGTGCCGGTGCCAAACGCCAGACCGGGGTCCAAACGAATGATGATGCGCGCCTGAGCAGGCGGCTCATGCCAGGTGGGCACAATCCAGAACTCCGGCGTGATATCCACCGGCGTGAATTGGGACTGCGTCAAGCGCACCCAATCCTGTTCCGGAACATCCTGCAAGCCCAGTACTTGGCAGTCAGCAAAGAAATCCTGCGCTTTCAGCAGCGCGAGAGCCTCTTGCGCCAAGGTCTCCGTGGCATAAAGGGCCAATATCCGCGAGCGCTGCCATCCATCTTTGGGAGGGGGCATGCCGGGCTCCCCGAACAAGGCCTGCTCGGCATCGGTCTGGGCATCGGCATCTTCCACGCTGACGCTCAAAGCATCCAGCGCATCCAGCGCATCACTCAAGGTTTCAACCCGGCTTTCCGGGCACATCAGGCTCAGTTCAAACATGTAATACCTGACTCAACGCTTGTGCTGGGCAAGCCACTCTTCAAGATAATGAATATTGGTGCCACCCAGCATGAACTTCGCATCCACCATCAGCTCACGGTGCAAGGCGATGTTGGTGTTGATGCCTTCGACCACGGTTTCACCCAAGGCCGTACGCATACGAGCCAGCGCCTGTTCGCGCGTGTCACCGTGCACAATGATTTTCCCAATCATCGAGTCGTAGTTCGGCGGCACGAAGTAATTGGTATAGACATGAGAATCCACCCGCACACCTGGGCCGCCCGGCGCATGCCACATGGTGACTCGACCGGGTGAAGGCGTGAACTTATAGGGATCTTCCGCATTCACACGGCATTCAATCGCATGACCACGAATCTCGATCTGGCGTTGCGTGAAGGGCAAGCGCTCACCAGCGGCCACCATGATCTGGGTTTTGACAATATCAACGCCGGTGATCATTTCTGTCACAGGATGCTCCACCTGCACGCGGGTATTCATTTCAATGAAATAGAACTCGCCATCTTCATACAGAAACTCGAACGTCCCGGCACCACGATAGCCAATCTTCTTGCACGCTGCCACGCAGCGTTCACCGACCCGCTCAATCAGCTTGCGCGGAATACCTGGTGCAGGCGCTTCTTCAAGAACTTTTTGGTGACGCCGCTGCATCGAGCAATCGCGCTCACCCAAATACACGGCATTCTTGAACTTGTCGGCCAGAATCTGAATTTCAATATGCCGGGGGTTCTGGAGAAACTTCTCCATGTACACCGCCGGGTTGCCAAATGCAGCGCCGGCCTCGGCCTTGGTCATGGCCACGGCATTGATGAGCGCAGCCTCGGTGTGGACCACGCGCATCCCGCGACCGCCTCCGCCTCCGGCAGCCTTGATGATGACGGGATAGCCGACAGCCTTGGCCATGCGGCGAATTTGCACGGGGTCGTCAGGGAGTTCCCCTTCGGAACCGGGCACGCAAGGCACACCGGCCTTGATCATGGCTTGCTTGGCGGATACCTTGTCGCCCATCATGCGGATCGACTCGGGCGTCGGGCCAATGAACTGGAATCCGCTTTTTTCAACCCGCTCGGCAAAATCGGCGTTTTCACTTAAAAAGCCATAGCCCGGATGAATGGCTTCAGCATCTGTCACTTCAGCCGCCGAAATGATGGCGGGCATGTTCAGATAACTGAGGGCCGACGCCGCGGGTCCGATACAGACCGCTTCATCGGCAAGCTTGACGTATTTGGCCTCACGATCAGCCTCGGAATAGACCATGACAGCCTTGATTCCGAGCTCGCGACAGGCGCGTTGAATTCTGAGGGCGATTTCGCCCCGATTGGCAACCAGGATTTTCTTGAACATAGGAATAGCCGGTTTACATCACTCAATCACGAACAGAGGCTGTCCGTATTCAACGGCTTGCCCGTTTTCGCAGAGTATCTGTGTCACCGTGCCTGATTTGTCGGCCTCGATTTCATTGAGAATTTTCATGGCCTCAATAATGCAAACGGTCTCGCCTTCCTTGATGGTGTCGCCCACTTCAACAAACACCTTGGCGCCCGGTGAAGCCGAGCGGTAGAAAGTACCGACCATAGGAGACTTGACGGTATGCCCAACAATAACGGGCGCAGAAGGGGCGGCAGCCACAGGCTCCGCACCAGCGGGCGCTGCGGGGGCCGCCATCGGCATCATCGTGGCGACTGGCGCCGCATACTGTTGAACCATGGCAACGCCACCCTTGACAATGCGAACCTTGCCTTCAGCTTCGGTAATTTCCAGCTCCGAGACATTTGATTCCGACACCAGGTCAATCAGCGTTTTCAGTTTTCTCAGGTCCATACGATCTCCAACGAATTTCAAATGATGACTGGCGAATTTACCTTAAATTCCAACAAAATGCAGCCATCTTCTTTTATTTTACAAGATACTGACATCAATCAACAGTGTTGATTTATTTCAGCGCATCCCAAGCCCGCAAATCATCGGGGCTGACTTTGCCCATTTTACGATGCGCCACCCGTCCATCCGATCCCAGCACCACGGTAAAAGGCAAACCGCCACTCAAATTACCGAGCGTTCTGCTGATTGCCACGCCTTCCCGCCCGGCCATTGCCGCCGGGAAAGTCACCGGGGATTTCACCAAAAATCGTTTGACCGGCTCCAGCTGATCGACCGCCAAACCCAGAACTTGCCAGCCTTTAGGTGAATTTTCTTGATAAAAACCACTCAATAAAGGCAATTCTTCGACACAAGGCGGGCACCAAGTGGCCCAAAAATTCAACAACAGCGGCTTGCCCCGCAACGCGGCCATGCGCAACAGAGAACCGTCAGGCGCCGTGAACTCTCGTGTCCAAAGCGCAGATTCAGCGGTGGTGAGCGTCATCTGCGGCGAGTAAGTCCGCCATGCCACGCCCGCGCCGCCCAAGGCTGCGACACCAGCCACCGCACCCAGCAGCCAACGCCGGCGGTTTTGTGAAGGTTTTTCTGCAAACTCAGAAGAATGTGTCAGGTCAGTCATAGCGCCTGATCATGCAACAAACGCCGAACGGCCACCAAATCGCCACGCGGTGTACGCCCTTTGGCATCTGGTTTGAGCGCACCCCGCACATCATCGCGGTCATACACCAGCAAATGAACGCCAACTTCTTCATTCAAACCTGGGCAAAAGGCATGCACACTCAAAGCCTCAACCGACTCCCCCAGAAATCCGGTGACGGTGCGGGGAACATAATCTACTTGGTGGTCAATCAAGGCTATTTCAGCCGATTTGCTGTCATCGCAAAACAACTGAATATAAATATCGGACAGGCGCGTGGCAGTCCCATGCCAGACAGCCCCGCCCAAATGCGGTCGAAATGCGTCCATACGCTCCATCCAGACCAGGGCCAGCCGACGCAAGGCCAGCAACTCGTCCGGCTGCGTCTCGGCACAGAACAGCGCAATGTATTCCACCACGGCGTCTTCTACGTCGTCGTTGCCCGGCAAAGCGGTGCGCCCTGGCAAACCCATTTGTTTGACTGCGCGGCGCTTGGCGGGGCCAAACTCCAACCCCTCCTCCACCACCATGCGGGCCGCGACAGCCGCGATTTCTGATTTCAGGGTATCCATACGTTCGCATTTTGCACCGTTTGCGCCAGCCTAGAATCCACGTCATGCACATTCATATTCTTGGTATTTGTGGAACTTTCATGGGCGGCCTGGCCGCATTGGCGCGCGAAGCGGGCCACAAAGTCACGGGCTGCGACGCTGGCGTTTATCCGCCCATGAGCGACCAGTTGCGCGCCCTCGGCATCGATTTGATGGAAGGTTTTGACGCTGACCAGCTAGCCCTTCAGCCCGACCTGTTCGTCGTCGGCAATGTGGTCAGCCGTGCCCACCTCGCCGACGGCACGCCCAAATTCCCCCTGATGGAAGCCATTCTGGATGCCGGCCTGCCTTACACCAGCGGCCCGCAGTGGCTGGCCGAGCATGTATTGCAAGGGCGCCATGTCATCGCCATCGCTGGCACCCATGGCAAAACCACCACCACCGCCATGACCACCTGGATACTGGAGTCGGCCGGTCTGCAACCCGGATTTCTGGTCGGCGGCGTGCCCATGAACTTTGACGTTTCAGCGCGCCTGGGTGGCGGAAAGTGCTTTGTTATTGAAGCCGACGAATACGACACCGCATTTTTCGACAAGCGCAGCAAGTTTGTGCACTACCGCCCGCGCACCGCCGTGCTCAACAACCTGGAGTTCGATCACGCCGACATCTTTGACGATCTGGCGGCGATCGAGCGGCAATTTCACCATTTGGTGCGCACAGTGCCGGGTAGCGGCCCGCATGGCTCGGGGCGCGTGATCGTCAACGGGCTGGAAGAAAGCCTTGCCCGTGTCTTGCATACAGGTTGCTGGAGCGAGGTACGCAGCTTTGGCGCGGCGGTCAGCGACTTCACCGCGGCAGGCGAGCCGCACGACTTTGATGTGCTGTACCAGGGAAAAACCGTGGGGCATGTAACCTGGGCGCTGACCGGCGTGCATAACCAGCTCAACGCCTTGGCGGCCATTGCCGCCGCCCAGCACGTCGGGGTGTCTCCAGAAGTCGCCGCGGCCGCCTTGGGACGCTTTGAAAACGTGAAGCGGCGCATGGAAGTACGCGGCACCGTCACGCGTGCGGGCGGCAGCATCACCGTGTACGACGACTTTGCCCACCATCCGACCGCGATTCGAACCACGGTGGACGGGCTCAAGCGCCGTCTTCAGCCCGGCGAGCGCATCCTGGCAGTGTTTGAACCCCGCTCCAACACAATGAAACTGGGCGCCATGAAAGCCCAACTGCCCTGGAGCCTGGAAGACGCCGATCTGGCGTTTTGCCACAGCGGCGGTCTGGGGTGGGACGCGGTTGAAGCCTTGGCTCCCATGGGTGAGCGGGCGCAGGTGGCCGACAACATCGATCAAGTGGTGGCCCAGGTCGCCGCCAGCGCAAGGGCTGGCGACCACATCGTGTGCATGAGCAATGGCGGCTTTGGCGGCATTCACCTCAAGCTGCTGCAAGCGCTACAAAATAAATAGCTACTCATGCACTATTCACGGGGGCTAGAGGCCTAAAAGCCCCTTAACCCCCGTGTTTTAACGGGTCCGGCGCGCCTTGACCGCTTGCGACAGGACTTCCAGCGATTCCAGGGAATCATCCCAACCCAGGCAGGCGTCGGTGATGCTCTGGCCGTAGGCCAGTTTGCTGGCGTCGTCCTTGCCCGGCGTGAACTTCTGGGCGCCGGCCTGCAGGTGGCTTTCGACCATCACACCGAACACGCTGGTGGAGCCGCCAGCGATTTGTGCGGCAATGTCGCGCGCCACGTCGAGCTGTTTCTCGTGTTGCTTGCTGCTGTTGGCGTGGCTGCAATCCACCATCAGCGTCGCCGGCAACTTGGCTTTGACGAGGTCCTGGCAGGCGGCGGCCACGCTGGCGGCGTCATAGTTCGGGGCCTTGCCGCCGCGCAGGATGACGTGGCAATCCGGGTTGCCATTGGTTTGCACAATCGCCACCTGGCCATTTTTGTGGACCGACAAGAAGTGGTGTCCACCGGCGGCAGCCTGGATCGCGTCGGTGGCGATCTTGATGTTGCCGTCGGTGCCATTCTTGAAGCCAATCGGCGCCGACAGGCCGGAGGCCAGTTCGCGGTGCACCTGGCTCTCGGTGGTGCGCGCGCCAATGGCGCCCCAGGCGATCAAGTCGCCCAGGTACTGGGGAGAAATCACGTCGAGGAACTCACTGCCGGCAGGCAAGCCCAGGCGGTTGATCTCAATCAGCAATTGGCGTGCGATGCGCAGGCCTTCGTCGATGCGGAAGGTTTCATCCAGGTAGGGGTCATTGATCAGGCCTTTCCAGCCAACGGTGGTGCGAGGCTTCTCGAAATACACGCGCATCACGATTTCCAGCGTGTCGGCGTATTTCTCGCGCTGCACCTTGAGTTGGCGCGCGTAGTCCAGCGCGGCCACCGGGTCATGGATGGAGCATGGTCCGATCACCACCAGCAAACGGTCATCGGTGCCCGTCATGATGTTGTGGATGTTGCTTCGGGTGCCGGTGATCAGCGTCTCCACTTCGGTGCCGCGAATGGGGAAAAAACGGATTAAATGTTCAGGAGGTGGCAACACGGTAATGTCCTTGATGCGTTCGTCGTCAGTCCGGCTGGTGCGGTCGAGGGGGCGGGCAGCAGGGTTCGTACCCCAGGCATCGGCTCCAACGGCTGTGGTTTTGGCATTCATCGTGATGGCTCCTAAGTTAATCAAAAAAGCATAAAAAAACCGCCGGGGGTGCCGGCGGTTTTTGGAAGATCAGGACGTTTTCTTTGGGTCCGTTCAGAACTCTCTACCGCCGCAGGCGCTTGAGAACCAAAAGTAGCTAAAGTAAAAACAGGCCGAATTCATGAAATCAAATGTAGCACATGATGCCCATAGCACGCTTACGCCGTGCCGCCGACGGTCAGGCCGTCGATGCGCAAAGTGGGTTGTCCGACACCGACCGGCACGCTCTGGCCTTCTTTGCCGCAGGTGCCCACGCCGCTGTCGAGTTTCATGTCGTTGCCAATCATGCTCACGCGCTTGAGGCACTCCGGGCCGCTGCCGACAAGGGTGGCGCCTTTGACGGGGTACATGATCTTGCCGTTTTCGACCCAATACGCCTGACTGGCGGAGAACACGAACTTGCCGGAGGTGATGTCCACCTGCCCACCGCCGAAGTTGGTGGCGTACAAGCCTTTTTTGATGCTGGCCACGATTTCTTCAGGCGGCTTGTCGCCCGCGAGCATGTAGGTATTGGTCATGCGCGGCATGGGCACATGGGCGTAGCTCTCGCGCCGGCCGTTGCCGGTGGGTTTGACGCCCATCAGGCGCGCATTCATGGCGTCCTGGATGTAGCCCTTCAGAATGCCGTCTTCGATCAGCACATTGCGCTGGCTGGCGTTGCCTTCGTCGTCCACGTTGAGCGAACCGCGGCGGTCGGCAATCGTGCCGTCGTCCAGCACTGTGACGCCTTTGGCGGCCACGCGCTGGCCGATGCGACCGGCAAATGCACTGGACCCCTTGCGGTTGAAATCGCCCTCCAGCCCGTGGCCAATGGCCTCGTGCAGCAAGATGCCGGGCCAACCGGGGCCAAGTACCACGGTCATTTCACCGGCCGGGGCCGGACGCGCCTCCAGATTGGTGAGCGCCGCCTTGACCGCCTCATCAACGTACTGGGTAATGATGGCGTCGTCAAAGTAAGCCAGGCCGAAGCGTCCGCCGCCGCCGGCCGAGCCCATCTCGCGGCGGCCTTTTTGCTCGGCGATCACCGTCACGGAGAGGCGCACCAGCGGGCGCACATCGGCGGCCAGCGTGCCGTCGGCGCGCGCCACCATCACCACATCGTATTCAGCGGCCAGCCCGGCCATGACTTGCGCGACGCGCGGGTCTTTGGCGCGGGCGGCTTGCTCGACTTTTTCCAGCAACTTGACTTTGGCGGTGCTGTCGAGCGTGGCAATCGGGTCCATGCCCTGGTACAAAGAGCGCGCCATGGCTATCTTCTTGGTAGCTACTCGCGCACGCCCGGCCTTGGCTGCAGCCGAAATAGACCGCACGGTGCGGGCCGCATCCAGCAGCGAAGCCTCGGAGATGTCGTCGGAGTAGGCAAACGCGGTTTTCTCGCCGCTGACGGCCCGCACGCCCACGCCCTGGTCGATGCTGAAGGAGCCGGTTTTGACGATGCCTTCTTCCAGGCTCCAGCCTTCGCTGCGGGTGTACTGGAAGTAAAGGTCCGCCTCGTCCACCTGGTGGGCCTTGATTTCCGCCAGGGCTCGGGCCAAGTGGGATTCATCCAGTCCAAAGGGGGTGAGCAGCAGGGACTTGGCAATGGCCAAGCGTTCAATAGTGGGTTCGCGAGAGATCATGCTTTGATTCTAGGGTTTAGTTGGAAACAGGGTTGGCCCACGACGTGGGCGGCGGCCTGTCCCTCTCGAATTTCAGGATTGCACGAGCCGTTTCGACTTGGCAATGGACATCAATATCCCCAAGCCCATACCCAGCGTCACCATGGCCGTACCGCCATAGCTGATGAAAGGCAGCGGCACACCCACCACCGGCAAAATGCCGCTGACCATGCCCATGTTGACAAACGCGTAGGTAAAAAAGATCAGAGTAATGCTGCCCGCCAGCAGCCGGGAGAACAGCGTGGGAGCTTCCAGCGCAATGGCCATGCCGCGCAGCACCAGAAAGATAAACCCGGCAATCAGCAGCAAATTGCCGAACAGGCCGAACTCTTCAGAAAAGGCCGCAAAAATGAAATCGGTGGTGCGCTCCGGGATGAACTCCAGATGCGTCTGCGTGCCCTGCATGAAGCCCTTGCCCCAGAAACCACCCGAGCCGATGGCAATCATGCCCTGGATGATGTGAAACCCCTTGCCCAGCGGGTCGCGAGACGGGTCCAGCAAAGTGCAGATACGCTGTTGCTGGTAGTCATGAAGCACCGGCCAGCGCATGCCGTCGGCACACAATTGCGGCTCAAACCCCACCAGCAGCGCCACCCCCACCACGCCCACCAGTACCGGCGGCAACAGCCACTTCCAAGACAGGCCGGCAAAAAATATGACCGACATACCCGCCGACAGCACCAGAATCGCCGTCCCCAGGTCCGGCTGCTTCACGATCAGGCCGACCGGCAGCACCAGCAGCGCACCCGCCACCACAAAGTCCAGAGGCCGCAACTGGCCTTCGCGCTTTTGAAACCACCAGGCCAGCATCAGCGGCATGGCGATTTTGAGAATTTCGCTGGGCTGGATCGTGACCCCCAGGTTGAGCCAGCGCCGCGCCCCTTTTTTGGTGACGCCAAAAACAGCGACCGCAATCAGCAAAGTCACGCCCGCCACGTACAGCGGCACCGCAAACGTCATCAACCGTTGAGGCGGGATTTGCGCCACCACGAACAGGATGAACCCCGCCAGCAGCATATTGCGGCCATGGTCCTCAAACCGGGTGCCATGGTCAAAACCGGAGGAATACATGGTCAGCAAGCCGGCACAGGCCAGCAGGAACACGGCAAACGCCAGCAGGCCGTCAAAGCCGCGGAACAGGGGCGTGATGCGGCGCCAGAGCGGCGGAGTTTCAAATACGACAGACATGGAGCGAGATTATCGTCAGTCGCCGCACCGTGCCCTGGACATGGGCCACATTTCACCCAGTGAGCATGCGGTCGCCCTGCATGTTCTGGCCCAAAAAATCAAGAAAGCTGCGCACGGCCGGCACCTGACCGCGCCGCGAGGGAAACACGGCATGCGCCACGCCCGGCAGCGGCGCCCAGCCGGGCAGGACCGGCACCAGCAGTTGCGCCTGCAGTTCGGCCTGGCTCATCGAGTCCGGCAGAAAACTGATGCCGGTGCCCGCCAGCACCGCCAGCTTGAGCGTTTGCAAGTCATCGGCGACATAGCGCGGCTGATGCTGAAACACATACTCCTGCCCCTGCGGCCCCACCAGCACCCAGGCGCTGCGGTTATCCACTTGCGACATGGCCACCGTGTCCAGCCGGGCCAGGTCTTCAGGCGTGCGGGGGATGCCTTGGCGGCGCAACTGCGCCGGGCTGGCCAGCAAGTGTCCGGCTGTGGCGCCCAGTTGCTTGACCACCAGACTGCCGCTGTCATCGAGCGTCGGGCGCACCCGCAGCGCGATGTCGATCCCTTCCTCGACCAGGTCCACCACCCGGTTGGTCACCCGCAGATCGATCTTGACCAGGGGAAACTGAGTCATATAACGGGGAATCAGGTAGCCCAGCGTGCTTTGCGCCAGCGTCACCGGGCAGCTGATGCGCAGCGTGCCGCGCGGCTCGACCTGCATCTGCGCCACCGCATCAAAGCCCGCCAGCGCTTCATCGCGCATGGCGCTGCAATGACGCAGGTAAATCTTGCCGACTTCGGTCAGCGACAGTTTGCGGGTGGTGCGCTGCAACAGCCGCACGCCCAGCCGCGCTTCCAGCTCGGCGACCCGGCGCGACAGGCGTGATTTCGGCAGCCCCAGCGCCCGCCCGGCGGCGGCAAAACCGCCCCGCTCCACCACTTCGGCAAAGTACAGCATGTCGTTCAGGTCTTGCATGGGGGGGTATCCAGTTTATTGTCCTGCCAGTAGAACAATCAATCGCAATTCTGCCACCTTATCAATCAATCGCATCACTTGCACAATCTATCCCATGGTTGCGATTCACAGTGAGCCCGGCCAGAACCCGATTTTTATTCATCAAAGGAATTCTTCATGAGCCACCTTCTTCACATCGACTCCAGCATTCTTGGCGGCAACTCCGTGTCGCGCCAGTTGACGGCCCAAATCGTGGCCTCATGGCGCGCAGCCAATCCGGCCACGCAAGTCAGCTACCTCGACCTGGCCGTGGACACGCCCAGCCACCTGTCCGCCGACTCGCTGGGGTTTCGCATGCCGGCCGGCAGCGACCAGTTGAGCGAAGTGCAAAAGCGCGAGAACGTCATTTCCGAAGCCCTGGTGTCGCAGTTCCTCGCGGCCGATGTGGTGGTCATCGGTGCGCCGTTCTACAACTTCGCCATTCCCAGCCAGCTCAAGGCCTGGATTGACCGCATCGCCCAGGTCGGCCGTACCTTCAAGTACACCGACAAAGGCCCGGTCGGCCTGGCCGGCGGCAAGACCGTCATCGTGGCGTCCACCCGCGGCGGCATTTACTCCACCAGCGACGCCGGCAATGCCATGGAACACCAGGAAAGCTACCTGAAAACCGTCTTCGGTTTCCTGGGCGTGACCGATGTGCGCTTTGTGCGCGCCGAAGGTCTGGCCATGGGCGATGCGGTCAAGGCCTCCGCCCTGACCGCCGCCCAAGGCGACATCACGGCGCACACCCAGACGGCGGCCAACCAGGCCCAGGCAGCCCTCGCCGCCTGATACCGCCAAGCCCGGCCAACCCCGGGCTCACAGACACCGGGGTCAGTCCGTGGCAGAGGCAGGCGACACACGCAACTGCCACGCAGCCACCATGGCCAGCACGCACAGGGCGGCCAGCATCAGGAAGGCTTCGTTGAACGCCGCCAGCCGGGCCGCACTGCTGGCTGTGCCGGCGGCCAGCGAATCGCCATGCGCGGTGAGCCGCCACTCCAGCACAATGCCGCACAGGCTCACGCCGATGGCGCCGCCCAGCATGCGCACAAAACTGATGGCGCTGACCCCCTGTGACATCAAACCCGCAGGCAGCGGCCGCAGCGAACCCAGGTTGAGCGACGGCAAAATAAAACCCAATCCGATGCGGCCCAGCGTGGCCCAGATCACCAGCAGCCACAGGGCCGACGTCAGCGTGACCGTCAGCATCAACGCGAACGAGGCCGCCAGCAGGCCCAGCCCGATGCTGACCAGCAGCCAGGTCGGTTGCTTATCGGCCAAACGGCCGACCCCGGCAATGGTGGCGGCCAGCACCAGACCGGCCGGCAACAAAATGGTGCCGACATGCGAGGCCGACAGTTGCAGCCCAAGCTGCATGTACACCGGCAGCAGGTAGGTCGAGCCAAACAGCGCCGTGCCGTAAATGAAGGCCACCACACAGCCCATGGCAAATTGGCGGTAACCAAACAAAGACAGTTTCATCAGCGGCACCCGCCCGGTCGCCGCCATGCGCCGCTGCCACCACAAAAACAGACTCAGCGTAGCCACGAAAGCGCCCAACAGCAGCGCGGCTGGCACGCCCTCCCCGCCATGCAGCGCCACCATGCCGTTGAGCAGGCACAGCGTGCCGACCGCGGCCAGCAGCAGGCCGCGCCAGTCGATCATGGGGCTGTCGCGGCTGGCCGCCACGCCGCCCGGGGCGGTGTCAGGCACATAACGGTAGGCCAGCCACAGCGACAGCAGGCACAGCGGCACCACCATGAAGAAAATCGAGCGCCAGCCGAACAGGTCCACCAGCACGCCGCCAATGCTGGGGCCCAGGGCGGGCGCCAGCACCACGCCCATGCCGAACAAGCCGCTGGCCCGACCCTGCTCGTGCTGCCCGAAAGCCCGCATGATGATGATCGCCGGAATCGGCTGCACTGCGCCCGCGGCCAAGCCTTCGGCCACGCGCGCGATCAGCACCAGATTGAAGTTATTGGACAGGCCGCCCACGATGCCGCCGCCCATCAGGAGCAGCATGGTGGCCACATAGGTGTGGCGGTAGCCGTAGCGAGCCAGCAGCCAGGGCGTGGTCAGCATAGCCACCGTGGAGGCGACCATGAAGCCCGAGGTCACCCATTGCGCCCGCCCCTGACCCAGCGCGAAATGGTGGCTCATGTCCGGAATCGCCACATTCACAATGGTCGAGGACATGATGGACGCCATGGTGCCGACCATGACCGCAACCAGCAGCAGCCAGCGGTAACGCTCGCCGTAACGTACCTGCAGTGCCACGAGGGAAGAAGACGGGGACGGCGTATCCAAAAGCGTGCTCCTTTGGAGGAATGTGCGCTATTTGACCAGTTGATTGAGCTGGATGATGGGCATCAGCACCGCCAGCACGATCAGCATCACCACCACGCCCATGGCCACGATCAGCAGCGGCTCCAGCAAGGTGGCCAACTGCATGGCACGGCGTTGCACCTCGGTGCTGAGCTGCTTGGCGGCCCGCTGCAGCATCACCGGCAACTGGCCGGTTTGCTCACCCAGCCGGGCAAACATCGCCAGCAGACCGGGAAAACGCTTCTTCTGCGCCAGCGCCGAGGCCAGCGGCGCGCCTTCGCGCACCAGCACCAGCGCATCCAGCGCGTCAGCGCGCATGGCGGTGTTGGACAGGGTTTCCGCGGCCGCCTGCAAGGCTTTGAGGATCGGCACACCGGCGGCGGCCAGCATCGCCAGCGTGCTGGCGAAACGCGCAGTGTTGTAGCTGCGGCTCAATTTGCCCAAAATCGGCAAAGTCAGCCACGCCGCATCGAATTTCTCACGAAATACGGCTCTAGCCAGCGCCAGACGTGCGCCAACAGCTATCAAAACAAGAGCAACAAGCATGAGCCAGCCATAGCTGCGCACAAAATCGCTCAGGCCGATCATGAGGACCGTCAACAGCGGCAAGGCCCGCTTGCTGCCGGCAAACACATGGGCCACCTGCGGCACCACATAGGTCACCAGAAACAGCACGATCACGATCGCCACCAGGCTCACGATGGCCGGGTACAGCGCCGCGCCGATCAGCTTGGCCTTGAGCGCGAGCTGCTCTTCCAGGTCGTCGGCCAGGCGTTCCAGCACCAGCCCGAGGTTGCCGCTTTGCTCGCCGGCGCCAATGACGGCAATGAAGATGGGCGAGAACTCATGCGGATGCTGCGCCAGCGCCCGGGCGAAGGTAGAGCCGCCGTTCACTTCGGCGCGCAGGGTGGCCACCAGATGACGCTGTGGATCGTTTTCAGCCTCGTCGGACAGCGAAGTCAAGGCCCGCTCCAGCGGCAGGCCCGAGGACACCAGCCCGGCCAGTTGGCGCGTCCAGACGCCCAGCCCGGTGGCGTTGAACACCCGGCGCTTGAAACGCAGGCCGCCGCTGCCAGAACCGGCCTGGCTCGCCGCCTGCGCAGCCTCGGCGCCCACGGTTTCGACCTTGAGCGGCACCATCGCCTGCCCGCGCAACAAGCCGCGCGCGGCCTTGGCCGAATCGGCCTCGATCACGCCTTTGCGGGTGTGCCCTTCAGTGGTGAGCGCTTCAAATGAATAAACTGGCATGGCGTTGCTCTGGCTTATTCCGCAGGCGGGCCGGAAAATGAAGCCCCCGAGGGGCTGGAGCCTGCGGCTCCAAACCTGCTTGAGCAGGTTTGGACAGGCGACAGAGGCGAAGCGTCTCGCGAGCCGCGGCCTGCAAGGCCTCGCGCAGTACACGAAGTGACAAGCGTGGGGGCACCATATCAGTCGCGCGTGACGCGCACCAGTTCTTCGCGCGAGGTCACACCCAACTGCACCAGCCGTTCGCCATCGTCGCGCATCAAGGTCATGCCGGCGGCCAGGGCGGCCGTGCGGATGTCGGCCTCCGAGGCGCGGCTGTGAATTTGCGCGCGGATGGCGTCATCGGTGACCAGCAGTTCAAACACCCCGCCGCGTCCGGCATAGCCGGTCTGGCTGCAGGCGGCGCAACCGGCGCCGTGACAGTGCAGGCACAGCTTGCGCAGCAACCGCTGCGCCAGCACGCCCAGCAGGGATGAGCTCAGCAAGAACGGCTCCACGCCCATGTCGGTCAGCCGTGTCACGGCGCTGGTGGCGTCGTTGGTGTGCAGGGTAGCCAGCACCAGGTGGCCGGTGAGCGAGGCCTGAATGGCAATCTGGGCGGTCTCGAAATCGCGGATTTCGCCGATCATGATCACGTCCGGGTCTTGCCGCAGGATGGCGCGCAAGGCCTTGGCAAACGTGAGGTCGATCTTGGCGTTGACCTGCGTCTGCCCGACGCCGGCGAGTTCGTACTCAATCGGGTCTTCGACCGTCATGATGTTGCTGCTGGCGGCATCCAGCCGGCTCAAGGCCGCGTAGAGCGTGGTGGTTTTGCCCGAGCCGGTGGGGCCGGTCACCAGGATGATGCCGTGCGGCTGCTCAATCAACCGCTCGAAACGCGCCAGCACATCGCCCTGCATGCCCAGGCCTTCCAGGCTCAGCTTGCCTTCCGACTTGTCAAGCAAGCGCAGCACGGCGCGCTCGCCATGGGCGCTGGGCAGGGTGCTGACCCGCACGTCCACCGCCCGGGTGCCGATGCGCAGGGAAATGCGGCCGTCTTGCGGCAGGCGGCGTTCGGCAATGTCGAGGTCAGCCATGATCTTCAGGCGCGAAATCAGGGCGGCGTGCAAGGCGCGGTTCGGCTGCACCACCTCGCGCAAACTGCCATCGACCCGAAAGCGCACGCTCGAATGGCGCTCATAGGGCTCGATGTGGATGTCGCTGGCGCCATCGCGCGCGGCCTGCGTCAGCAGCGCATTGAGCATGCGGATGATGGGCGCGTCGTCCGAGGTTTCCAGCAAATCCTCGATGTCCGGCAGGTCTTGCATCATGCGCGACAGGTCGGCGTCGCTTTCCACCTCGCTGACCACGGCGGCGGCGCTGGACTCGCCTTGCGCGTAGGCGGCGCTGATGCGCTGGATCAAAGCCTGGGGCAGCAGAGCGTGCAGCTGGCGCACCGGGTATTTGCGCATCACCTCGCTCACGGCACTGGAGCCCGAGTTGGTGTGCACACACAGCGTCAGCTCACCCGACTCTTCTTCCAGCAGCAGCTGGTGGGTGCGGGCGAACGCGTAAGGCAAGGGGTAACGCATGGCAGCCGGCTCCGCGCTTACGGTTGCGTTGGGGCCGCCGGGGCCTTTGCTGGCGCCGCTGGCACAGGCAAAGCCAAAGGCGGCAATTGCGCCGACTCGTTGATGGGCACCAGACTGCTGGGCACCGGCTGCGCGGCTTTCAGGCCCGAACTCATCAGCTCGTAGCGGTCCATGGAGAGCCGGTCGGTCTGCTGCGCATCGCGCACCACCACCGGGCGCAGGAACACCATCAGGTTGGTCTTGGTCCGTTTGCGCGTATCGCTTTTGAACAGGTTGCCAAAGAACGGGATATCGCCCAGGCCGGGTACTTTTTCCTGGTTGCCTGAGTAATCGTCCTGCAGCAGCCCGCCCAGCACCACCACGGCGCCGTCGTCCACCAGCACATTGGTCTCGATGGTGCGCTTGTTGGTGGTGGGGCCGTTGGCCGATTCACTCGCCACACTCGACACCTCCTGGTAAATCGCCAGTTTGACGGTGCCGTTCTCGCTGATTTGCGGCTTGACCTTGAGCGTCAGGCCCACGTCCTTGCGTTCGATGGTCTGGAACGGGTTGACCGTGCCATTGCTGCTGCCGACGCCGGTGCTGGTGAATTGCCCGGTGACAAAAGGCACGTTCTGGCCGATGGTGATCTTGGCTTCTTCATTGTCCAGCGTCAGCAGATTGGGCGTGGACAGCACGTTGCCGCTGCCGGTGGACTCCAGAAAGCGGGCCAAAAAACCGAGCACATACACGCCGTTGGTTTGCTGCGCGGCGCCTATGTTGAGCCCGTGGCTGGGCAAGACCGCCCCGCTGGCGGCCCCGGTGGCCAGGCTGACGATGTTGCTGCCGCCGGTGCCGAAGTTGGTCCCCAGCAAACCGACCACGCCGTCGCCGGCCTTACCCAAAGCGCCCTGCCACTGAATGCCGAATTCGGCCGCCTTGTCGGCGCGGACTTCGGCGATCATGCTTTCAACAAACACCTGGGCCCGGCGCGCATCGAGCTTGTCGATGACGGCGCGCAACTGGCGGTATTGCGGCTCGGGCGCGGTGATGATGAGCGCATTGGTGGCGGCATCGGCCTGGATCTGGCCGCCTGTGCTCACCCCCGGTGAACCGGCCAAGGGACTGGTCGAAGCCGACACCGGTGTTGCCATGGGCGCGCTGCCCGTGGCGCTGCTGGCCGAGCCGGCGCCCGAACTCGCACGGACCTCGCCGCTCAGGGCAGCGCGCAAGGTGGCGGCCATTTTGGTGGCGTCGGCATTCTTGAGGTACACCACATAAATATTGCCGGCCGCGCCATTGGGGCCCACCAGCGTCGGCTGGTCCAGCTTGTCCACCAGCGACTTCACCAGCGCCACCCGGGCCGGGTTGGCGGCCCGCAAAATCAGGGAATTGGAGCGCGGCTCGGCGATCAGCGTGGTCTTGAACGAGGTGTCGGCCTGCCCCGGGGTGGCCGCCGTAGCGCCCGAGGACTCCACCAGCCGCACCACCAGCGGCGCCAGGTCCGCCGCAATGGCATGCCTGAGCGGCAACACCTCGACATCGGTGGCGTTGGACACGTCCATGGCCGCGATGATGCGCGCCATGCGGCGCAGGTTGTCGGCATAGTCGGTGATGATCAGCGAGTTGTTGCCGGGGTTGGCGTTGATGGTGTTGTTGGGGCTGATCAGCGGGCGCAGCACCGGCACCAGGTTGTTGGCCGACTCGAAATTGAGCTTGAAAATCTGTGTCGTGATCTGGTTGCCCAGTGGGCCGCCCTGCGCGCTGTCGCTGATCGTCACCGCGCCGCTTTGCAGCTTGGCATCGGCCTCGGGCACCACCTTGTACAAACCGGCCGACTCGACCATGGTGAAGCCCTGCAGGCGCAAGGCCGCCAGGAACTGGTTCATGGCCACGCCCCGGCTCACCGGCTTGTCCGTCACCAGCGTGAGCGTGCCCTTGACGCGCGGATCAACCACCACGTTGACGCCGGAGATGCTGGCCATGGTGCGCGCCACGGCCTCGATGTCGGCATTGCTGAAATTCAGGGTCACCGGCTCGCCCGGTTTCACCACCGGCACGGTCTGCGCCGACAAATTTGCATGAAAAAGGCCTGTAGCCCCCGTCAATAAAGCGTGTGCAGCTACCAAATAAATAGCATTGAAAGAGGGTCGAAAGAGACGGAGTTTCATACGGATTCAACCTAATTTAATGATGGCACCCGCGCCTTCGCGTCGCCCGATGATATTGAGAAGATTCGACAAGGCGTCCTGGTGCTGCGGCGCGGCGCCGGCCACCCCGTCAAACCGGAGCTTGCCGCCGACCCACTGACCCTGGCCTGACAACTGCAGGCTGCCTTCCAGCGTCTCCAGTTGCAGGCTGGGCGTTGCGCCGCCCAGCACGGTCATGCGGTAGCTGCCCATGGGCTTGAGCGTGGACAGACGCGAGGAGATGTGAGTGGCATCGAGCTGGGCACGCCCGGCCATCGCCAGACGCCCGGCGGCCCACTCCAGCGACAGCCCTTGCGTGGACACGGTCAGTGCGCCCTCGGCCTGGACCGTGTTCCACGGCGTTCCCAGCCCGGTCAGCCACAGCGCGGGCCATTGCGACAGGCTGTCCGTCACCAGCAGCTTGGCGCCGCCCCAGCGCGGCTGCAGTTGCAGGCGCCAGAGTTGCTGCATGCAGCAGTCGGCCTGCACATCAGCCAGCAGGCCCAACCAATGAGGGCGAAGTTGCCAGGTGAGGCGCCCGGGCAAGGTGGCGGCGTCGGTGCTGCCGGCACCGCCCGTCAGTGTGATCTGGACCGAACCTTGCCAGACCGTGCCGCGGGCCTGCGTCAGCACGACCCGCTCCTGGCTGGCGGCTTGCAGTGCCGCCGTCAGCCAGTGGGCCGGCGCATTCAGCAGCGTGGTGAGCAGCACCCCGGTCAGGGCGCCTGCCAGCGCCCAGGCCCATGGCGTGGTGATGGGACGTGTCGTCACTTGAGGTTCAACACCAGCGTGCCGTCCCAGGTGCCTGCCGCGTTGCGTGTCAGGCGCGCTTCGTCCGGCGCTTCGCGCGCATTCAGACGGGCCTGCGTCAGCCATTGCGCCAGAGCGTCTGCCGGGACGCCCTGCAGCGTCAGCGTGACGCGCTCACCGGCCACGACCAATTGCGCCGCCCCGCCCAGAGGTTTCACCGACGCTTCCAGCAAGCGGCGCGCCTGCGCCGCCGCCAGGGGGGGCTGGGCCTGAATCGCTTTGGCTTGCATCTGCAGTTGCTGCATTTGCTGCAGTTGCGCACTCAACAATTGATGTTGCTTGTCAGCCGAGCGCAGTGTGGCCAGCGCCGGGGCGATGCCGACCCACCACAACAAGGCCATGAGCACCAGCACCGCTGCGCCCTGCAAAAGCTGTTGTTCGCGGGGGGCCAGATTGCGCCAGCGCGCCTGAAGGTTTTGCGGCAGTTTCATGGTGCAGACACCTGTTTCAGCACCAGGCTGTCGCCCTCGGCGCTCACGCCATAGCCCTGAGGTTTGAGCTTGAAAGACATCGTGGCAAGCTCCTCGGGCGTGAGCTTGAGCCCTTTCATGCGAAGCTCACCCGCTACAAATTCAATAGCTGACAAAGCAGTATTGACGGGGGCTACAGCCTCAAAAGCACCCAATAAGGTCTCCAAATCCCGGCCCGAGGCCACGCCGCTGGCTTGCTGCAGCGCCGCCACTTCGCGGGCCATTTGAACCGGCGCGTCCACCACCACCTTCACTTGCGGAAACGTGCTGCTCAGCACTTCGCGGATGGCGCTGCGCTGCGCCGCGACCCGCGACTGCTCCTTCCAGGCCCAGGCATTCAACCCTGCCAGATTGACCAGCACCAGCGCCAGCAGCGCCATACGGGCGGCGCGCCAGCGCGGCGCCCGCGCCAGGCTGGCGATCACGCCCAACCAGCGTTTGCGGGTTCTGGCGCCGCTCGACTTCAGCAAGTCAAACTGCGCCAGGTCCCACGGCGACTGGCTCGCCAGCAAGGCGCGTTGGGCCTGGGACTGCAAGGTGACCGAGCGCTTGAAGAGTTGTTCGGCAAGCGTCGCCACCGCAGGTTCGGCCACCAGCGGGGGCACATCGGGCCAGTTCAGCAGCGCCAGCGGCGCCGCAGACACCGGCCACACCGCGACCCCGCCACGGACGATAAAGATCAGGCGCGCCTGGTCCGGCTCCCCCACCACGGTCAGGGTGTCCGCGGGGGAGTCTGGCGCAAACTCCGGCACGATGCGGCTGACCGGCCGCCCGGATTGCTCCAGCGCCTGCAGCGCCGCTTGCAGCCAGGGCCGGTCGCAGACGGCGACCCACAGGGGCGCATCCACCTCGGGAGCGGGCGCCAGGGCAAAGTGCAGTTGCGCCGTTTCATCCAGCAGACGGTCTTCCAGCAGGCCGTCCAGCACGGCGCGCACGCGCAGGTTGCTGGCTTCCTGGTAGAAACGCCGGCCCAGGGTTCCTTTGGGCAGTTGTACCGGTTGCCACGACAAGTGATGCGCGGCCACGACCGCCACCACCTCGCCGCCCTTGTCCGGCAGCGGCAGCAGGGCCAGCGGCGCGCGTGATTGCGACTCTATCGTGCGACCGTCGGCGGTCACCACGTAGTCATACAGGGTGGCCGCACTGGCCGGCTCTTGAGGAAGGGTGACGATCAGGGTGGTCATGCGCGGGAGGGTGGGCTGGCGGTCATTGTAGGGTGGCGATTACGGGCACTACAGCGCGTTGGCGCCAGAGCGTTTTCACGTCCAGCCCATCGCGCTGCACCACGGAGACTTCCTGCACCGTCGTCTGATCGACCCGGAGTTGGCCGCGCACTTCAAAGAAGCGGGTGCTCACGCTGTGCTGCCCTTCTGTGAAGGACGCTTGCGCATTGCCCGACATTTTTCCGGCATCGCTCAAGGTGTCCAGATGGGTGGCGTTGCGGGCCGTCACCAGGCGATGGGCATCGGCCAGCTCGAAGGCTTCGACACAGGCGTAAATCACTTCCGCCGAAGCGGTGTTGAGATTCACCGGCGTGCGCACCGGCAGGATCGTCACAAACGGGCGCAAGCGGCTGATGGTTTGCGGCGACAAACCGAGCCAGGCCAGTTGATCGATGTTTTGCGGCAAAAAGGGCACGGACTCGGACGACGCCGGACTTGCAGTGTTTTGCGTGCCGGTGCTTTGGGCCAGCCGCAGCTGCTCAACCATCATGGCGAGTTCGCTGGCGGGCAGGTTCAGCAGCTCAAAAAGCCGGCTGAAGGCGAGTTGACCGGGCTCGTAAAGCTTGCCGTCCAGCATCAAATTGTTCACGTTCAAACGGGATTGCAAATCAACGATCTGCCCGGAGAGAAAAGCATCGGGCGCATCGTCACCGGCCTGGGCGTCCGCCCGGTCGGCCGCCAGAAAAGTGGACAGGCGCGCGGGCGCCAGCGGCACCGCCCACGGTTCGGCCAGGTGGTCGGTGCCGCCCTGGCGGGCGTCTTCGCGCAGGATCAGCCGGGCCCAGTCCAGCGCACCGACCAGCACCCACGACGACTGGGTGCGCCCCCGTTCAGCCGCCTCCACTTCAATGCCGCGCCACTGCTGCCACAGCGAACTGGCTGCCAGCGTGGCCACCAGCACGACGGTCAGCATGGCCGTCAGGATGGCGGCGCCGCGCTGGACGCGCACGCGCAGCGGCCTCATTTCTCGCCCCCGACCGTGGGGCGCAGCCAGTCGCGCGTCAAGGTGCCGCTGAGCGCCTGGCCGGGCGCCAGCGACAGCACCAGGCGCACGCCGTCCGGAATAGCCTGCTCGACGGCCGCTTTGCCCTCGGTGGCAACGCCGGCTCCTTCGCTGGACAGCGGGTTGCTCCACGCGTCGCGGCGGTAGTAAAAAATCTGCCACTGCTCAATCGGCACGATGCCCATTTCGCGCTTGCGCTCCTCATCGCCCGGGTTTTGCGCCCACAGCGCGGCTTGCTGCCAGGCCCGCTGCAAATCGCTGCGGTTGGCCAAGGGCGGCGACTGCCAGCGCAGCCACTGCCCGACGCCCTCAACATGGCGGCGCGACCACGCCACCACGCGCAAGCCCTCGCCCGTGGCGGCCGAGCCCCGGCGCAGGATGCGCAGGGCGCGGCCATCCCAGTCCAGACTCGGGGTGTTGGGCTGCGTGGCCAAGGCGTCCAGGTCGGTGCCCCACTGCGCCAGCCCGGCCTGCAAAGCCAGTGTTTCGTCCGCATGCTGGCGCAGCTTGGCCTGGGCCCGCGTCATGCCATCAAGGCCGCGCCAGCTCAAGGCGGCCATCAGCGCCATCAGGCTGATGGCGACCAGCAGTTCGATCAGCGTAAAACCGCCCGTGCGTTGTTTCATCAGTAGCGCCCCACCACCGTGGACAGGCGCAACACCGACGACTCGCCGCTGAGCACCTGCGCATCGACCCGCAGGAAGTTGGGGTTGGGCGTGGCCCGCACCGCCAGGGCGACATTGAAGACCTGCCCTGCCTGCTCACAGGCCACGCTGCTGTCGCCGACTCCGGGCATTTGCTTGGCCAGCCGCACTTTGATGAATTCATTTTCAGCACACAACTGGGCCAGCAGCATGTCGGACTGGCGCTGCGCCTGGCGCGTCAGTGCGCCGGTGGCCTGCAGGCCGGCCATCAGGGCAATCGCCACAATGCCCAGCGCCACCAGCACCTCGACCAGGGTAAAGCCGCGTGTTTTCTTCACGGCGCAGCCAGTTGCACGGTAAACGGGCGCACGCCGTCGGTGGCCAGGCGCACCGTTCGACCGGCTTGGGTGCGGGACACCAGCACCACCGCCTGGGGGCCGATGAGGGGTTCCGGCCCCAGCAGCAAGGACGGCCCGCCTTCGGCACCGGAGGTGCCCGCGACCGCCGTATCCGGGTCCAGCCATTGCCCGGGCAGTGCGTCGGAGGGCAAGCCGTCAAAAACAAATCCGTGTGCGGTGGCGCGCCAGCGCACCGGCACCCCCATCACGCGGGAACGGGCGCGTGCTGATTCCAGCAAGGCCCCCAATCGCTCGGCGTCGCGGTCCAGTTGCACCTGGCTGGAGTCACGCATGGCGAAACCCACGCCAGCCGAAACCAGCGCCACGATGGCGACCACCACCAGCAACTCCAGCAGCGTAAATCCGAGGTTGTGCCGCCTAGGGCTGCCAGCTACCGACATCTGCATCTTTGCCCTCGCCGCCGGCCTGCCCGTCGGCGCCGAAGGACATCACATCCACCTCGCCCTTGATGCCGGGATTGAGGTAAACATACGCCCGGCCCCAAGGGTCGTTGGGTAGCTGGTCGAGATAGGATTTCCAGTTGGGCGGCAGCGGGCCGGTGGTCGGTTTGACCCGCAGGGCCTGCAAGCCCTGCTCGCCCGTGGGATAGCGCTGGTTGTCGAGCTTGTAGAGCTTGAGCGCCTGCATCAGGTTGTTGACATCGGTCTTGGCCGCCGTCACGCGCGCATCGTCCGCCCGATCCAGCACATTGGGCACGATCAGCGCCGCCAGCACCCCGATGATCAACAGAACCACCATGAGTTCGATCAGCGTGAAGCCGCTCTGGAGCCGGCTGCGCAAGCTTGAAAAATGTGTTTTCATGAAGTTGAAGGGGGAAGGCAGGAAAAGAGGCTAGTTTAAGGGCTGAATTCTAAAGTTGCCGAGTCAAAGCGTCTGCTGAATGTTACTTACTCTTACCGCATTACAGCCGCTTTGATATTGATAAATCGCATGATCTTGACTATATTTTTCAGCACCGGGCTTAAAAGTATGACTGGATGTTCCCCTGCTGGGAAGCGACGGTGTTTTATCCAGAAATGATGCCGGACGTTTGGCTCATAGGCCATTTTTTTTCAGCAAAACCCATCCATGGAATTTTCATGATCATCCGTTCGTTCCTCAAAGCAACTCTTTTATCGCCTCTGATGGCAGCACCGGTCCTGGTGGCCTGGGCCGCCGACACCTACACCCCCGTGTCCTCCTATACCCTGCCCACGTCGCCAACAACCACGACCAGCAGCCCGGTTGTCGGACGGGTGCTTCGTGTCGGCCCGACGCAGGCTTTGCGCACCATCGCGTCAGCGGCGGCCGTTGCCAAAAATGGCGACACCATCGAAGTCGACCCTGGCGACTATGTCGGCGATGTGGCGGTGTGGACGCAGGACCAGTTAACGATACGCGGGGTAGGCGCCACCAGACCTCGGCTGCTGGCGGGCGGTAAAAGCGCACAAGGTAAAGGCATCTGGGTGGTTCATGGCGGCAAGATCACCGTCGAAAATATCGTGTTCAAGGATGCCAAAGTGGCCGACCG
>JAZKHK010000003.1:25239-28593 GCA_040385425.1 Pseudomonadota bacterium
GGTCATCGGCGCCAGGGTGCCGGACCGCAACGGCGCCGGCATTCGTTTTGAACTGGGAAGTTTGACCCTTCGGAATTGCGCCTTCCTGAACAATGAAAATGGCATCCTCACGTCCGCTGGCGGGACGGAGTTGATCATCGAAAACAGTGAATTTGGCTACAACGGCTATGGCGACGGCCAGAGTCACGGCATCTATGCCGGCCCCATCAAAAAACTCCAGGTGACCGGAAGTTATTTTCACCACGGCAAGGTGGGGCACCTGCTCAAGAGCCGTGCCTCTGAAAATTACATCATGTACAACCGCCTGAGCGATGAGGTCGGTGGTACGTCAAGTTATGAGCTGGAATTCCCCAACGGGGGCGCGGCCTATGTCATCGGCAATGTCATCCAGCAAAGTGCCACCACCTCCAACTCCACCATGGTCTCCTATGGCATGGAAGGTTATGGCGCATGGGCGGTCAATGAACTGAATCTGAGCCACAACACCATCGTCGATGACCGGCCTTCGGGCGGGATTTTTCTGGCGGTCAAGGCGGGGGCGCAAAAATTGCTGGCGCGAAACAACCTGCTGGTGGGCAAAGGCGATCTGAACAAACGGCCATTGCTGGGCATCACGCAGCTCCTGCTGACCAACAACATCACGACCGACTGGTCTTCATTTGCACAGCCGGCCCAATACGATTACCGGGTCAAGGACATCGCACGCCCCAAACTGGCGTCGGTGAGCGCCTCCAGTGCCAGCAATGGATTGTCACTGGCACCGCAGCAGGAATACGTGCATCCAGCCAATACCAAGGCGCTGACGACACCCGCCACGGTGGTGGGGGCCATTCAAAGCCGTTAGCAGAGACCCGTGTAAAAGTTTGATTCACCGCGTGGAGGCCATCATGATCAAGCGCCGCTTCAATGATAATCAGCCGATGCAGATGCACCCCTCCAACCCATCGTTCAACCGCTGGGGGCTCCGACTTGCCACGTTTTCGGTGGCGGCCCTGGCCGCCGCCAGTGCCACGTTTTGGGCGCTGAAGTGGACCGACACACGCCCGCTCCAGACATCGGCTCCCGTTGTTTTCTCGGCCCCTGCGCCCACGACTCCGCAAGCGGTGGCGCGTCTGCTGGGCGGGGGACATGGAGGGGCTGCGCCGGACGCGCCCATGGACAACGCGGCCAGCAACTTCAAACTGACCGGCGTCGTCGCCAATCTCGCCCAAAGCGGTTACGCCCTGATTGCCGTGGATGGCAAACCCGCCAAACCGTACCGGGTCGGGGAGCCGGTCAATGACGCCCTGGTACTGCGCTCGGTCGCCCCGCGCAGCGCGGCCCTGGCGGCCAACATGGACGCCCCGGCCACGGTCACGCTGGACTTGCCCAGGCTGGCACCGCCCTGAAGGCGCTTGAACCTGCTTGCGATTGATCAAGCCCCGCAGCGCCCCAAGCCTGCGGGGCTTTTTTTCGCCCTATCATCTTGCCCATGACCGCAGCAACGCTCTCCCCGCCCCTCACGCACCTCCTCTACCTGCACGGCTTTCGCTCGTCGCCGCAATCCGCCAAAGCCCGCACCATGGCGCAACTCATGGCCGCGCAGCATCCGCAGGTGCATTGGTGGTGTCCGCAACTGCCGGCGTCGCCGCGTGAGGCAATGGACATGTTGATGCAAGGCATTGCCGACTGGCCGCGCGAATCGATGGCTGTGATCGGCTCCTCGCTGGGCGGCTTTTATGCCACCCGGATTGCCGAACACACCGGCTGCAAGGCGGTGCTGTTCAACCCGGCCGTCAACCCGGCGCGCGATCTCGCGAAGTACATCGGCGAGCAAACCAGTTGGCACGACCCGCAGGAACACTTCTTCTTCAAACCCGAGTTTGTGCAGGAATTGCGCGAGCTCACCAGCGCCGAATTGCGCCACCCGGAGCGCTATCTGGCCGTTATCGCCAAAGGCGACGAAGTGCTGGACTGGCGCGAGATGCAGGCCCGCTATGCCGACGCCCATATCCGCCTGCTCGACGGCGGCGACCACGCCCTCAGCGACTTTGACCCCCATCTGCCGGCGGTGCTGGCGTTTTTAGGCCTGAACTGAGCCGCAAAACCGGGCAGCAAAACCGCCCCGTGTTTTGCTGGGACAATCGCCCCCATGTTTTTATTGTTTGAAGAAGCCGGAAAATTCATGGCCGGTCGGGTGCTGTCGGAGGCCGAGTCCTCTGCACAGGTGGAGTTGGACAGCGGCAAGCGGGTCAAGGTCAAGGCGGCCAACTTCCTGCTGAAGTTCGAGAAACCGGCGCCAGCCGCGTTGCTGGCGTCGGCACAGATCATCAGCCAGTCCATTGAACTGGAGTTGGCCTGGGAGTTTTCGCCCGAGGAAGAGTTCGGCTTTGCCGATCTCGCGCGCGAATATTTCAGCGCCAATGCCACGCTGGAGCAGCAAGCAGGCACGCTGGTGCGCCTGTTCGAGTCGCCGCATTACTTTCGCCGCGCCGGCAAAGGGCGTTTTCGCAAGGCGCCGGCCGACATCATTGCGCTGGCCCTGGCTGCGATTGAGAAAAAGAAACAGATCGCACTGCAGATCGAGCAGTGGGTCCAGGAACTGAGCGAAGGCGCCTGCCCGCAGCCGGTGCGCGACCAGCTCTACAAAATCCTGTTCAAGCCCGACAAAAACGCGGCTGAATACAAGGCCGTGGTCGAAGCCTCGCGCGCTACCCGGATGGGGCCGCTGGAGCTGCTGATCAAGGCCGGCGCGATCGACTCGCCTTACCAGTTCCACTGGAAACGCTTTCTGCTGGAGAACTTCCCCAAGGGCACGGGTTTTCCCAAGCTCGAAGCGCCCGCCATCAAAGACGAGCTGCCTTTGTCCACGGCCCGCGCGTTCTCCATCGACGACTCGGCCACCACCGAGATCGACGATGCGCTCTCGGTGCAAGGCCTGGGCAGCGGCACGGTGGTCGTCGGCATTCACATTGCCGCGCCCGGTCTGGCGGTGTTGCCCGGCAGCCCGATCGACCAGTTGGGGCGCCACCGCCTGTCTACCGTGTACATGCCGGGCTACAAGGTCACCATGCTGCCCGACGATGTGGTGCAAACCTACACGCTGCAGGAAGGACGCGACTGCCCGGCGGTGTCCTTGTACGTGACACTGGACGAAGCCACATTCAATGCGATTGTGGCCGGTATCGTTTCGTGGCTGCTGGCTCGGCTCGGCCTGGGGCTGGCTGTCAAAGCGTTCCCCGGCGCGGTCAAGCGCGGGCTGCTGAAGGAAGAATGATAGTTAGCGCACAGGCGGCGCGGTAAAAAGCACGAAGATGCGGAAACGCACCCGCGAGCGCATGGGATAGGTGACCGCCTAGCCGATTCCCAAATCCA
>JAZKHK010000004.1:0-12653 GCA_040385425.1 Pseudomonadota bacterium
ATTCGAAGTCACCGCCGATGATGTTGTCCATCGTTTCCGATGCACTCACTGCGCTGGCCGTGACCAATTTCAGCAGCTTGTCGTATTCCGCAATGACCCAGTCAACGCCCAATTGGGTGGCGAACTTGATTTTTTCAGCCGCTTGTTGGTCAGATGGGTCTGCGGTTGCAACGATCAAGCGGTTATTGCGTTTGCTTAAAACGACAACGCGGTAGTCCTGGCAAATTTTGTTGTCGAGAAGACCTTTGGGAAGGCGCTGAGGATCAATGGCATCCAGGTCGATCAGCGGCGCTGCGAATGCTGTCGACATGGTATGCGCCAAGTCAAACGCTGATACCACCCCCGAGCCGGTCAGTTCAGCGATGAAGCTGGTGCGGCTACTTTGGGCTTTTCGGTAGATGTCTTCCGCTGACTTTTGTCCCAGTTTTCCAGTCAGAATAAGCGCACGGCCCAAGCCCGGGAGGGCAGTGGTTTGGGGTTCAGATGGAGTTGTATCGACGGCGACCATAGCTCAAGAATGTACTACGTCAAGAAGGGGTTCATCGGGCCAGGGCCGATTGGGTCCGTCAATTTAACAAAAAATCAGCAAAATTCGGGTGTAAAGATGCTGTTTGACCACAGTGATGTTTGGTCGGAATGAGAGGATTCGAACCTCCGACCCCTTCGTCCCGAACGAAGTGCGCTACCAGGCTGCGCCACATTCCGAAATTTCTGCGATTTTCACGTCAATATTAATACTGACGCTCAAGCAATTTAGTCGCTAATTCTATCAAACACGCCGTGTGTGGACCGGGTGGAAGTTGCTTTGCCGCAGCGATGGCACGCTGTGCTTCCTGTGTCGCGGCGAGCCGGGCGACATCAAGCGAACCGGTTGATTTCACGATGCTGATCACTTGATCCAGCATGGAAACACCCCCTGTCTCGATGGCTTCTTTGATGATGTCCTTTTGGCTGGATGTACCTCGTTGCATCGCTGCGATCAGTGGCAGGGTGGTTTTGCCTTCGCGCAAGTCGTCGCCGATGTTCTTGCCCATGACATCAGCTTCGCCGGTGTAGTCCAGCACGTCGTCAATGACTTGAAAGGCTGTGCCGAGTGCCTGGCCATAAACGGCACAAGCCTCTTCCATTTCGGGTGAACTGCCCGCGAGAATGGCTCCGACTTTGGCGCTGGCCTCAAATAACTTTGCAGTTTTGGACCGGATGACCTTGAGGTAGCCTGCTTCGTCGAGGGCCGCGTTATGCATGTTCATGAGTTGCATGACTTCGCCCTCGGCAATGATGTTGGTGGCATCGGCCAGCACTTGCATCACGCGCATGTTCTGCGCGTCGACCATCATCTGAAATGAACGGGAATACAAAAAATCACCGACCAACACGCTGGCCGGGTTGCCGAAGGTCTCGTTGGCGGTGGCATTGCCCCGGCGCAAGGCGGAGTCATCGACCACATCGTCGTGTAACAGGGTTGCCGTATGAATGAATTCGACGACGGCGGCCAGATTGAACCGCTGCTCGCCGCGATAACCCAGTGCCCCACTGGTCAATAACAGGAGGGCTGGCCGCAATCGTTTGCCGCCAGCGGCGATGATGTAACGCGATACTTGGCCGATCAATGGCACCCCGGAATCCAGCCGACGGGCAATGACTTGATCAACCTCGTGCATATCTTGCGCGATGATCGACATGGAGGAATGGGTGCTTGATGGATTAACTTGCAAGACAGATGACCAGTTGTGTGCCGGGATTATAGAAACGTGAAGGTGCTGAAATCCTGGTTAAACATGATCAAGGCCAAGAAATTTCATGCTACGTTATAATAATGGGCTCTGTGAAAATTCGTTTGCAGAGCTAAATTGAAGAGGTCAACATGTACGCGGTCATAAAAACCGGCGGTAAGCAATATCGAGTTGCTGCCGGCGAAAAAATTAAAGTAGAACAGATTGCTGCGGACGTAGGCCAAGAGATTGTGTTCAACGAAGTTCTGGCGGTCGGTAACGGCGCAGATCTGAAGGTGGGTACTCCCTTGGTGTCCGGCGCAACCGTGAGTGTCACGGTGCTGTCTCACGGTAAACACGACAAGGTCAGCATTTTCAAAATGCGCCGTCGCAAGCATTACCAAAAACGTCAAGGGCATCGTCAACAGTTCACTGAACTGCTGATTGGCGCGATTGCGGCTTAAGAGGTACGGGTCATGGCACAGAAAAAAGGCGGCGGCTCTACGCGAAATGGGCGCGATTCCAAGCCCAAAATGCTCGGTGTTAAAAAATTCGGTGGTGAACTGATCGGCGCAGGCGCGATCATTGTTCGTCAACGTGGCACCGTGTTCCATCCTGGTGTCAATGTTGGCGTCGGTAAGGACCACACCTTGTTTGCACTGGTTGACGGCAATGTGCTGTTCAACACCAAAGGTGCGATGAACAAGAAAACGGTGAATGTTATCGCGGCATAAATTGCCGGGAACTTCCCATTGAGACCCTGCGCATTGCGCGGGGTTTTTCGTTTATAAAGCCGGATTCCGTAAATGGAATGAAATCATGAAATTCGTTGACGAAGCCTTTATTGACGTCTCTGCAGGCGACGGTGGCGCTGGCTGCGTCTCGTTCCGGCATGAAAAATACAAAGAGTTTGGTGGTCCCAATGGGGGCGACGGTGGCCGAGGTGGCCACGTCTTCGCCGTCGCGGACCCTAACTTGAACACGTTGGTGGACTTTCGCTTTTCCCGTCGGCATGACGCGAAGCGCGGTGAGCACGGCATGGGGTCCGACATGTTTGGCGCGGCAGGCGCAGATATCACTCTCAAAATGCCGGTGGGCACCATCATCTCGGATGCCGAAACTGGCGAGGTGCTGTTTGAGTTGATCACGCCCGGCGAAGTTATCACCATTGCCAAAGGCGGCGATGGCGGCTTTGGCAACATGCGTTTCAAGAGTGCCATCAACCGCGCCCCGCGGCAAAAAACCCCGGGCTGGCCGGGTGAAAAGTTCGAGCTCAAACTGGAACTCAAAGTTCTGGCCGATGTGGGCTTGCTGGGTATGCCCAATGCGGGTAAATCCACCCTGATCACCGCCATTTCCAACGCCCGCCCGCGCATTGCTGACTATCCATTCACCACGCTGCATCCTAATTTGGGCGTGGTGCGAGTCGGGCCCGAGCAGAGCTTTGTGGTGGCCGATTTACCTGGTTTGATCGAAGGCGCCTCTGAAGGTGCGGGCCTGGGTCACCTTTTCCTGCGTCATTTGCAGCGTACGCGACTGCTGCTGCATGTGGTCGACATGGCCCCATTTGACGAGGGCGTCGATACCGTCGCGCAAGCCAAGGCGATTGTGAATGAGCTCAAAAAATATGACCAGGCGCTCTATGAGAAACCGCGCTGGTTGGTGCTCAACAAGCTGGACATGGTGCCGGTCGAGGAGCGTGCAGCGTTGGTCAAGGACTTTGTCAAGCGCCTCAAATTCAAAGGACCGGTGTTTGAGATTTCGGCCTTGACGCGCGAAGGTTGTGAGTCGCTGATCAAGATCATCTACCAGCACGTGAAGGCGCAACAGACTGCCGAGCAAACGCCGGAAGTCGTGGACCCCCGTTTTGCGGTGGATCCTGAATAACCCGATTTGCTCTTTATTTGATAGCTGCTCACGCATGAATGACGGGGGCTAGAGGCCTAAATGACCATAGAAACTGCTTCATTTGTGTTGCGCGATGCCCGGCGTATCGTTGTCAAGGTCGGCTCCAGTCTGGTGACCAATGAAGGGCGCGGGCTGGACGAAGCGGCGATTGGCGAGTGGTGTCGCCAGATGTCCTTGCTGGTGCGTGGTGGGCGGGAAGTCATCATGGTGTCCAGCGGGGCGATTGCCGAAGGCATGAAGCGCCTGGGTTGGACCAGTCGGCCACACGAAATCCATGAATTGCAGGCCGCCGCAGCGGTCGGGCAGATGGGACTGGCCCACGTTTACGAAACCAAGTTGCGCGAAAACGGGCTGGGCAGCGCCCAAGTACTGTTGACGCATGCCGACCTGGCTGACCGCGAGCGTTATCTGAACGCGCGCTCCACTCTGCTGACTTTGCTCAAGCTTGGTGTGGTGCCGGTGATCAATGAAAACGACACCGTGGTTAACGACGAGATCAAATTTGGTGACAACGACACCTTGGGCGCGCTGGTGGCCAATCTGGTAGAGGCAGATGCCTTGGTCATTCTGACCGATCAAAAAGGGCTGTTCACAGCCGATCCGCGCAAGGATGCTTCCGCCCAGTTTGTCCATGAAGCCAAGGCCGGCGACCCGCTGCTTGAAGCCATGGCCGGTGGCGCGGGTTCCAGCATTGGCCGCGGCGGCATGATTACCAAGATACTGGCTGCCAAACGGGCGGCCGGTTCAGGCGCTTCCACTGTGATCGCCTGGGGGCGCGAGCCGGATGCCCTGGTGCGCTTGACCCAGGGCGAGTCGATTGGCACGCTGCTGGTGGCGCAAACCCAAAAGACGCAAGCCCGCAAGCAATGGATGGCCGACCATCTGCAATTGCGCGGTTCGGTGACCGTGGATGCCGGCGCTGTCACGAAGTTGCGGGATGAAGGTAAAAGTCTTTTGCCTATCGGTATGACGGCTGTGGAAGGCGATTTTTCCCGGGGGGACGTGATCGCGGTCCGTGATGCCCTGGGTGCCGAGATGGCGCGCGGACTGGCCAACTACGCCAGCGCCGAAGCGCGCCTCATCTGCCGCAAACCCTCCAGCGAATTTGAAAAACTGCTGGGTTATGTGGCCGAGCCGGAAATGGTGCACCGGGACAATCTGGTGCTGACCCGGTAAATCAGGGCTTGCCAGCTTTTTTACCGAACCAGTCCCTGCGTCGGATTTTTCAATGATTTGATAATGGCCTCTGCTGAGCTGGCGGCCATGGCCATGCCGTCACAGACACCCTGCCTGGCCAGTGCTTTGGCGTGTTTGGAGGGCAGGCTGTTCTCGTACATGTCGCGCCATTGCGGGTCCTTGATCAAGGACCATTGACCGTTGCTGGCGTAGCGCGCATAAGTCTTGAAATCTCCGGTGCCGCAGCGAATTCCCTCGTACATGGCGCTGATGGAGCCCGCCGCATTGCTCGCCACGACCACATAGCGGACGATGCCGTCCGGGGTGATGACCAGCGTTGCCGGGTCCACGCCAAATTGCAGCGACACATACTTGGGCATGTCGATCGGAATCAATCGGTCTTTGTTGAAAGCGGGTGGCGGCGGGGCCTCGCTTTCTTTCCAGTCAGGGTCTGTGACGACCTGGGCAGAACTGTTAAGCGCCACCAGTGTCAGGCCAAGCCAGAATAGTTTTTCAAATTTCATTGGTTTTCACGCTTGTGTCGGGGCCATGGCCAGTTTGCGGGTCGGGATCGAAAGAGCCCCCGGGCGGTAATTCAAAATTGGCGCCGGGCAGGATCTCTTGTTCCTGGTCGTGCTCATGCGGGCGCATGCCCTGGCGCAAGAAGCGGTTGCGGTGCTCGTAGCGCGGCAAATAGCGGGCCAGCTCCGTCAACGCCATCTCGTACACGCCGCGTTTGAATTCGACCACGGCATCCAGCGGGACCCAGTAGTCGTTCCAGCGCCAAGCGTCGAATTCGGGATGGTCGGTGGCGCGCAGGTTCAAATCCCAGTCGTGCCCTACCAGTTGCAGCAAGAACCAGATCTGTTTCTGGCCTTTGTAGTGGCCGCGCGCATCGCGGCGAATGAATCTGTCCGGCACCTCGTAGCGCAACCAGTCTCGGGTGCGGGCAACAATGCGAATATGCTCACGCAGGAGCCCCACTTCCTCATGCAGCTCGCGCACCATGGCCTGTTCAGGGGTTTCTCCCCGATCAATGCCACCCTGCGGAAACTGCCAAGAGTGTGTACGAATTCGCTTGCCCCAGAACACCTGATTTTTCTGGTTGAGCAGGACGATGCCGACGTTCGGCCTAAAGCCGTCCCGGTCAAGCATAATCAAACCCCAATTTTTAAACTGCGTCCATTATGCACAGCAAGCGCGGTGCATCAAGGGGCGCAACCCTCCCTTATTGCCCGGATATCTGCCATGAAAGCTTCCCAATTCTTCATCTCCACGCTCAAAGAAGCTCCCGCAGACGCCGAAGTGGTCAGCCACAAGCTGATGATGCGCGCCGGCATGATCAAAAAGCTCGGCGCCGGCATTTACAGCCTGATGCCCATGGGACTGCGCGTGGTGCGCAAGGTGGAGGCCATCGTGCGCGAAGAAATGAACCGTGCCGGCGCCGTGGAACTGAGCATGCCGGTGGTGCAGCCAGCCGAGTTGTGGGCCGAAACCGGCCGTTTCGAGAAGATGGGACCAGAGATGCTGCGCATCAAGGACCGCCATGGCCGCGACTTTGTGATCCAGCCGACCAGCGAAGAAGTGGTGACGGACATCGCGCGCCAGGAAATCAAAAGCTACAAGCAGTTGCCCAAGAATTTCTACCAGATTCAGACCAAATTCCGTGATGAGCGCCGTCCCCGCTTTGGCCTGATGCGCGGGCGTGAATTCATCATGAAAGACGCCTACAGCTTTGACCGCGATCAGGCCTCCGCCAAGGCCAGCTACCAGGTGATGGCTGCGGCCTACCGCAAGATATTTGACCGTTTTGGCCTGACCTACCGTGCCGTGGCCGCTGACAGCGGCGCCATTGGTGGCGACCTGAGCGAAGAATTCCAGGTGATTGCCGCCACCGGCGAAGACGCCATCGTCTATTGCCCCAGCAGCGATTACGCCGCCAACATGGAGAAAGCCGAAGCCCTGGCGCCTACCGGCCCCCGTGCCGCCGCCGCGCAGGCCATGACCAAAACGCCCACCCCCGGCAAAAGTACCTGTGCCGACGTCGCTGAACTGTTGAATGTGCCGCTGCAAACCACCGTCAAATCGCTGGTCCTGGCCACCGACACGCTGAATCAGGAAGGCGAAATCGTCAAAACCCAGGTCTGGCTGCTGCTGCTGCGCGGCGACCACGACATGAATGAAGTCAAGGTCGGCAAGCTGCCCGGTCTGGCTGAATTCCGCTTTGCCACCGTGGCTGAAATTGACGAGCACTTTGGCTGCCTGCCGGGTTACCTCGGCCCCATCGGTTTGAAGAGGCCGCTCAATCTGGTGGTAGACCGCGAGGTGGCCGTCATGGGTGACTGGATTTGCGGCGCGAACGAGCCCGACTTCCACATCACTGGCGTCAACTGGGGCCGCGACCTGCCCGAGCCCATGCTGGTGGCGGACCTGCGCAATATCGTGGCGGGCGATGCTTCGCCTGACGGCCAGGGCGTGCTGGCGATTGAGCGAGGCATCGAGGTCGGCCATGTGTTCTACCTCGGCACCAAATACAGCCAGGCCATGAACGCCACCTTTCTGGACGTGAATGGCAAGCCAAGCTTTATGGAAATGGGCTGCTACGGCATCGGCATCACCCGCTTGCCGGCGGCTGCCATTGAACAAAACCACGACGAGCGCGGCATCATCTGGCCGGACGCGCTGGCGCCCTTTACCGTGGTGCTGTGCCCGATCAGCCCGGACCGCTTCCCCGATGTCAAAGTCGCTGCCGACAAGCTGTACGCCGACTTGCTGGCGGCCGGTGTGGACGTGATTCTGGATGACCGCAATGAGCGCCCAGGCGCGATGTTTGCCGACTGGGAACTGATTGGCGTGCCGCACCGCGTGACCATCGGCGACCGCGGCCTGAAAGCGGGTGAGGTGGAATACCAGCATCGCCGCGATGCAGCGGCCACCAACGTGCCTGTGACCGCCATCCTGGGATTGATCCAGTCCAGACTCACGGCGTGACCTTGCCCCCGTCCGCAGGCATGATTTCAAGGCGAATGTGCTTCTGGCCCTTGGTATCCGGGCTTGGACTGCTATCAATCCATGAGCAGGCTGCGGCCGGTCGCCAGACCGAGGAGCCCTTGGTGGACTCGGTGCGCACCGCTTTGAGTTCGGCCGTTAGCAACCACGCGCCGCCGGTGCCGGAGTTCCCCGATACCGAGTCGCGGCTCAACTACCTGCGCTGGCTGGGCGGCTTGAGCGAGCGCCTGAAGCGGCAAAAGCCGGACTGGAATGTCCGCAAAGAGTTTTTGCAAACCATCTGGTACGAGAGCAAGCGCTCGGGCCTGGACCCGGCGCTGGTGCTGGGGCTGGTGCAGGTGGAAAGCAATTTCCGCAAATTTGCCGTGAGCAGCGTCGGCGCGCGCGGCTACATGCAGGTCATGCCGTTCTGGACCCGGGTGCTGGGCGATGGCGATGCCGGCAAATTGTTTCACATGCAGACCAACCTGCGCTTTGGCTGCGTGATCCTGCGCCACTACTTGGAGCGCGAACAAGGCGATCTGTTTCTGGCGCTGGGTCGCTACAACGGCTCACGCGGCAAGGCCCCCTATCCGAATGCTGTGCTCGGCGCCAAAAGGAACTGGGAATTCACTGCAAAAACCCCATTGGCCCTTTCTTGAGGCCGGCCTTGGGCAGATCGCCCGTGCCGATCTCCTCGCGGCGGTCCAGTTCGGCGTTGCCAAACCCGGTCATCCAGGCGCGGCGCATTTCCCGCGGCGCCAATTCGCACAGTTGATCGAGCACATCGTTCTGCGGTTCCGGCGAAAAATGCTCGCCCCAGCCATGTTCACTGCGAATCGATTGGTACAGACTGCGGGCAATCTGGCGCGCCGCGTCAGGGGAGGGCGGTTCCACCACGAACACATTCATGCGGTTCAGGATCGGTTCGGGAATGGCGCGTTCGTCATTGGCCGTGGTGATCCAGATCACCTGACTGGCATCGATGGCGACCTCGGCAAACTCGTCGGTGAAATTTTGTGCCGTGTCGTGCTCCAGCAGGCTGTACAAGGCGCCCAGCGGGTCGTATTGCGCATCGCCGCTGGCTTTGTCGATCTCGTCCACCACGATCACCGGGTTGGCGTATTCGCCGTCCACCAGGGCTTCAAACACCTTGCCGGGTTTGGCGCCTTTCCATTGCGAGGACGAACCCGACAGCAGCCAGCCCGCCGTCATGGAACTCATGGGCACCAGGCTCATGCCGGTTCCCAGCAAGTCCGCCAGCTTTTTGGCGAAATGGGTTTTGCCGATGCCGGGTGGGCCGAGCAAGAGGATGGGCGTGACTTCCAGCCCGTCTCGGCTGTTTTGGGCCAGGGCGACGTGGCGCTTGATGTCATCGAGCACTTCGGTGAAATTGGGCAGCGTGTGGTACAGGCTGGCCATGTCGGGCACACCCAGGGGTTTGACCTGGAATCGTTGCGGCCCGCGCTCCAGCATGCGCCGGTAGGTGGCGCGCAGGCCGTCGTGCTCGTGATCCTGTAATTTGGCCAGCTTGCGCTCGACCTCATCGGTCTGGAACACGCGGCGCATTTGCGCCACCGGTAAGCTGAAGGGGGGAGAAGAAGGAACAAGACTGCGAGATTCCATGATGGACTCCTGAGTAATTACTTCCACACAACGAGCACAACGCCATTCAAGCACAAGTTGTGCCGGCCAAGAAGGCAATAAAAGCACCAGAAGAGGACATTGTTTTGATTTCTGCAACAAAAAAGCCACCTTGCGGTGGCTTTTGTCGGGCACGCAACACCTTCACCCAACAGGGGGGGTGAAGGCTGCGAAATGGGCTTACTGAGAGGATCAAGCAGCCTTGGCCGCCAGTGCCTGCTGCAATTCGCCGTTTTCGTACATTTCCATCATGATGTCCGAGCCGCCAATGAACTCGCCCTTGACGTAGAGCTGAGGAATGGTGGGCCAGTTGCTGTAATCCTTGATGCCTGCGCGAATGGCGTCATCTTCCAGCACATTGACGGTTGCCAGCGTTTTGGTGTCTACGCCGCATGCTTTCAGAATCTGAATGGCACGGCCGGAAAAACCGCATTGGGGGAAGCTGGCATTGCCCTTCATGAAGAGCACGACATCGTTGGATTTCACCAGTTCATCAATGCGTTGTTGTGTATCGCTCATGTCAAAAATCCTTGTAAATAGATGTTGTAATTATTTCACCTTCGCCCACAACGTTCTACAGTTAACCTTGCGCGGTAAAGGACTTGGAATGGTCTGCTACATAAATAATAGCTGTCTACGCATGGTGGATGCGGGCTAGAGGTCGATTTTATATAAAAAATTGTTTTATTCCGGTCTGCCGCCACCCTCTCGTTCCATCCGTCTATGCGCGAAAATGCAAGTCTGATCTCCTTATTTCAACTCCAACATTCCTATGAAAATCGAAAAAAATACGGCAGTGACCCTGAGTTACAAGCTGGCCGATCCCAGCGGCAAGCTGCTTGAGGAAAACACCGACCCGCTGGTTTACCTGCATGGCGGTTACGACAACATCTTCCCTCTGGTTGAGGCGGCCCTCGACGGGCAAATGCCCGGCTTTAAAACCACGCTGGCCCTGGAGCCGCAAGACGCTTTTGGCCTGCGCGACGAGAGTCTGGTGCAAACCATCCCCAAGACCCAGTTCCCTCCTGGCGTGAAGGTCGGCGGACAACTGCAAGCGCATGATGATGATGGACATGCACAGGTATTCACCGTGATGAAGATCAAGGGCGACAAAGTCATGCTGGACGGCAACCATCCGATGGCCGGCAAGGCCTTGCGTTTTTCCGCCACGGTCACGGACGTCCGTGCTGCGACCGAGGAAGAGATTGCGCACCGCCACGTGCATGGCGAGCACGGTCACCATCATTGAATCTTCCGGTTTGTTAGACCGGTCGCACTTGCCCGCCGCTGCAGCGCTCAATGCCGCTCAGGTCGCGCCGGGACTGGACCGCGCTGAAGCCCGCCTCCTGCAGCAAGCCGCGCACCGCTGCGGCTTGGTCGTAGCCATGCTCCAGCAGCAGCCAGCCGCCTGCGTGTAAACGGGCGGGGGCTTGGGTGATGATGTGGCGAATGTCATCAAGTCCATCGTCCCCACTGGCCAGCGCCTGCTGGGGCTCATGGGTGAGGGCGCTCAGGTGTGGGTCCTGGGCGGCGATGTAGGGCGGGTTGGAGACGATGGCGTGGAACTGGGTCTGCACGCCATCCAGCCAGGAACCTTGCTGAAAGTCGACATCCAGTTGCAGGCGCAGGGCGTTGGCGAGTGCCACCGCCAGCGCTGCTTCGCTGTAGTCAATCGCACTCACCTGCAGATCGGGCCGCGTAGCTTTGAGTGCCAGCGCGATGGCGCCGCTGCCGGTGCCCAGGTCGAGCACCGCGCCGGCAGATGTCGGTTGAAGCACTTCCAGCGCCCATTCCACCAGCGTTTCTGTATCGGGCCGGGGCACCAGCACGCCAGCATTGACCTGCAGATCAAGGCCGAAAAACTCTTTGCGGCCGGTGATGTAAGCCAGGGGTTCGCCGGTGGCACGACGCTGGACGCCGGCTTCAAACGTGGTCCGGGCGGCGGGTGGCAGCACATCGGTGTCGTGGGCCAGCAACCAGGCGCGGTCATGCGATTTTCTACCCAGCGCGTGCAGCAAAAGCAGTTGCGCGTCCAGCCGGTCCAGCCCCGCCGCCTTGGCGGCAGCGATGGCCTGCGACACGCATAAATCCGGAGTCATACGCCAGTTCATGCCGATTGCTCCCGGGCTTGCCGACGCCTGGGCATTGGACGTATGCTGTCGGGCTCAACGTTTGAAGTTGCGAGGCTCAACATGCACAGCTCCCCAGTTAAATACCTCATCGTGATCGACGCGGGAGGCTCCATGGTGGCGCGACTCTTCGATGCGGACCGTGTTCACGTGACCGATATCGATGCCTCGACGGAAGAGGTGGGCGCGACGATCAACAGTGCCATCCCGATCGGCAGTGCCGAAGAACCGGTGTGGGACCAGGCGCTGACGGGCCACAGTGCGGCTGAGCGCGCAGGCGCGCAGGTCTATACGCTGGCGGTTTAAGGCAGGGCAGCGGTTCACGCGGCGCCGACTTCCAGTGCGGCCAGTTGTTCGGCGGCCTCAAAGGCCTGCAGCGCCTGCACCACGTCGTCCAGGTCGCCTTCCATGATGTAGAGCAGCTTGTAGAGCGTGAGGTTGATGCGGTGGTCGGTCAGGCGGCCTTGAGGAAAGTTGTAGGTGCGGATGCGGTCGCTGCGGTCGCCGGTGCCGATCAGTCCCTTGCGTTCAGCGGCATCTTTGGCGGCGCGCTCGCTGCGGTCTTTTTCATGGATGCGGGCGGTCAGCACTTTGAGCGCCTGGGCCTTGTTGCTGTGCTGGCTGCGGCCATCCTGGCACTCGGCCACGATGCCGGTGGGGAGGTGGGTGATACGCACCGCCGAGTCGGTCTTGTTGATGTGCTGACCACCGGCGCCGCTGGCGCGGTAAGTGTCGATACGCAGGTCGGACGGGTTGATCTGGATCGCTTCCTGCTCATCCGGCTCGGCCAGTACCGCCACGGTGCAGGCGCTGGTGTGGATGCGGCCCTGGGTCTCGGTGGCGGGCACGCGCTGCACGCGGTGGCCGCCGGACTCGAACTTGAGAGCGCCATAGACGTTGTCGCCTTCGATGCGAATCACCACTTCCTTGTAACCGCCCAACTCGCTGGATGATTCGCTCATGATCTCGGCCTTCCAGCCCCGGCGTTCGCAGTAGCGGGTGTACATGCGCAGCAAATCGGCCGCAAACAGAGCGGATTCGTCGCCGCCGGTGCCGGCGCGGATTTCCATGAAGGCGTTGCGCGCGTCGTCCGGGT
>JAZKHK010000005.1:0-25353 GCA_040385425.1 Pseudomonadota bacterium
GCATCAGCGCTTCCTAGCCGCGATGGCCGCAGCCCGCGATTTCCAGGCCATCATCGATCTGGCCGCCTCGTTTGGCCCGCTGGCCATCAACCGCGCCTACTGCAACTGGCAATTTTTCGGCCGCTACCGCGAAGCCCTGATGCAAGGCGGGATGGAGCTGATTCAACTGTTTCCACCGGGCGCCTCGGCCAAAAACGGGGCCGACATCCGGCTCTGCCTGGATGCCTTCGAGGACATGGGCCGCTTTGACCATATCCGCACCCTGGTGGTTGTGGGCGGCGACAGCGACTTCATGCCCCTGGCCCAGAAGATCAAGGCCGCCGGGCGCACGCTCATCGGCGTGGGCGACCGCAAGTCCACCAACGTGCATTGGGCCAGGAGTTGTCATGAATTCCGGTACTATGAAAACCTGCTGGAAGCACCCCCTGAGGCACCATGACCGCCACATCAGAATCGGGTAAAACCGCCAGCCCCGACTTGGCTGTGCCCTTCATTTCCGAAGGACTCAACAGCAAGTCCCTGCATTTTTCGACCGATCAAATGCAAAGCAGCATGTGCACCAGCCGCCCGAACGAATTGGCGCTGGATTACACCAAGACCATGATGGGTTTTCTGCTGCTCAACCGCCACCCCCGCCACATTGCCATGATCGGTCTGGGCGGCGGCAGTCTGGCCAAGTTTTGCCACCGCCACCTGCCGGACACCAAAATGACGGTGGTGGAAATCAACCCCCATGTGATTGCGCTGCGCGACGAGTTTCTGGTGCCGCAGGACGGTGAACGGTTCCAGGTGATCGAAGCCTGCGGTGCTGATTTCGTGCGTGATGCCAACGCGGAAGAGTTCGATGTACTGCTGGTGGACGGCTATGACCAGCGCGGCCTGCCAACCCAATTGGGCTCGCAGAATTTTTATGCCAATTGCTACCAGGCCCTGACCGACCAAGGCGTGCTGGTGCTCAATCTGCATGCGCTGGACCCCAGCTACGAACTCTTGCTGGACCGCATTGCACGTTCGTTTGACGGCAACCTGGCCGAGGTGACGGTCAGGAAAGATTGCAACACCATCGTTTTTGCAGGCAAGAACATGCCGATTTCTACGCAGGGTTTGCGCCCGCTCCTGTCGGGCGACTCGGCCGCCGGCGATAGTCTGAAATCGCTGAAGACCGTGTTCCAGCAAATTGCCTGGGCCTGGCAAAACCAGACCGATTAACCCGCATTACGCAAGCAAAGGAGAACCTCCATGGCATCCGGAAAAATTCTCGTCGCCCAGGGCGGTGGCCCCACCGCCGTCATCAATCAGTCGCTGGTCGGCGTGGCGCTGGAAGCGCGGCGCTTTAGCCAGATTACGCGCATTTACGGCGCACTTCACGGCGTGCGCGGCATCGTCGATGAAAATTTCATCGACCTCACGCAAGAGACCAGCCACAACCTGGAACTGGTCGCCAACACGCCGTCCAGCGCCCTGGGCTCGACGCGCGACAAGCCCGATGCGGCCTACTGCCAGGAAATCTTCAAAGTCTTGCAGGCGCATGAGATCGAACATTTCTTCTACATCGGCGGCAACGACTCGTCGGACACGGTGCGCATCGTCAGCCTGGAGGCACAAAAAGCCGGTTACCCGCTGCGCTGCATCCACATTCCCAAAACCATTGACAACGACCTGGTGGGCAACGACCACACGCCGGGCTTTCCGTCGGCGGCGCGTTTTGTGGCGCAGGCCTTTGCCGGTGCCAACCTGGACAACGCGGCTCTGCCCGGCGTCTATGTCGGCGTCGTCATGGGCCGCCATGCCGGTTTCCTGACCGCCGCGTCCGCCCTAGGGAAAAAGTTTCCCGACGACGGCCCGCACCTGATCTACCTGCCCGAGCGCACCTTTGTGCTGGAGAAGTTTCTGGCCGATGTGAAGGCCACTTACGAGCGCTATGGCCGCTGCGTCATCGCCGTGTCCGAAGGCATTCACGACGAATCCGGCGCACCGATTGCCAGCCTGCTGGCCAAGGACCTGGAACACGACGCGCACGGCAACGTGCAGCTCTCGGGCAACGGCGCGCTGGCGGACTTGCTGTGCGAAGAGATCAAGGCCAAGCTCAAGATCAAGCGCGTGCGCGGCGACACGTTTGGCTACCTGCAGCGCTCGTTCATCGGCTGCGTGTCGGACGTGGACCAGCGCGAAGCGCGCGAGGTCGGCGAAAAAGCCGTGCAATTTGCAATGTGGGGCACACAAGACGGCTCGGTCGCCATCAAGCGCACCGGCTTTTACTCGGTGGACTACGAACTGCTGCCGCTGGACGCCGTGGCCGGCAAGACGCGGGTGATGGAAGACGAATTCATCACCGCCAACGGCACCGATGTGACCGACGCCTTTCGCATGTACCTGCGCCCCCTGCTGGGCTCCGGCATGCCCGATGCCTTCCGGCTGCGCCACCACCCGGTTGCCAAGGTGCTTCACAAGTAAAACCGGCTTCCATGGCGCAGCCGGGATAATTGCGCCATGGAAATTTTGATCAATGTCATTCTCACAGCGGGCCGCTCGGCGGTTGAGCTGTCGCTGTTTATCTTGCTGCCCGTCATGGTGGTGATGCTGTCGCTCATGCGCCTGCTCGAAGCCAAAGGCGTTCTGGACTGGCTGGTGGCCAAACTGGCGCCGGTTCTGAAACCGCTGGGTTTGACCGGATTGGGCGTTTTTGCGGCGCTGCAGATCAATTTTGTGAGCTTCGCCGCGCCGATCGCCACGCTGACCATGCTGGACCAGCGCGGTGCCTCGGAGCGCCACATTGCGGCGACGCTCGCCATGGTGATGGCCATGGCGCAAGCCAATGTGGTGTTCCCGATGGTCGCCATGGGGCTCCAGTTTGGCAGCGTGCTCCTGTTCTCGCTGCTGGGCGGTCTGGTGGCGGCGTCAGCCACTTACTATGGTTTTGGGCGCCATCTCTCCAGCCAGGAAAAACCGATGGACGAGACGCTGCAGCACCCGGTCGCCGAGACCGCCAAAGGCGTGCTCGACGTGATCAACCGCGCCGGCGCGGAGGCCTTCAAGATTGCCGTCAATGCCATTCCGATGCTGGTGCTGTCGCTGACGGTGATCATGGCGCTGCGCACGGGCGGCGCCATTGATGCCCTCACGCGGGCTTTGTCCCCGTTAATGGTTTGGCTGCAACTCGACGAAGGTTTGATTTTGTTGACGCTCACCAAGGTGCTCGCCGGCGGAACGGCGATGATGGGCGTCATGGACGAGATGTTGCGCAAGGGGGCGGCCAGCACCTTGCTGCTGAACCAGAGCGCCGGCCTGCTGATTTCTCCGCTCGACATTCCCGGCGTTGCCGTGCTGATTTCCGCCGGTCGCCGGGTGGCGAACGTCTGGCGCCCGGCGGTGCTGGGCGCTTGTATCGGCATCCTGGTCCGAACGCTGGGCCATGCCTATTTATCCTGAATTTTTGATCTTTTATAGGCTTTTTTGACCTCTATCCCGCGTGCAATAAGCGTGTACAGCTATCAAATCAGGAGCGACCGTAGAGTTGGCACAGCTTGAGCAGTTGTTGCGCATGACCGGGCTTGACCTGGCTCCAGCTGAAGCGCCATTCCCAATAGCCCTCGCCGACGCCGGGCAGATTCATGCGGCACTCAGGCCCCAGGCCCAGCACGTCCTGCATCGGGTGGATGACGGTGTCGGCCACGCTGGCGCAGGAGGCGCGAATCAGTTCCCAATGAATATCGGCCTCATCCTCGGTTTTGAGCGCAAGGTAATCGCGCACATGCTGGCGTTCCAGGTCTGAGGTTTGTGCCCACCACCCTTGTGTGGTGTTGTTGTCGTGCGTGCCGGTGTAGACCACGGTGTTGGCGTCATGGTTGTGGGGCAGGTAGGCGTTGTCGTTGGCACCGCCAAAGGCAAAGTGCAGCACGCGCATGCCGGGCAGGTCGAACTGCTGGCGCAAGGCCTCGACATCGAGCGTGATGATGCCCAAGTCTTCCGCGATGATGGGCAAAGCGCCCAGGGCCGCATGGATCGCCTCGAACAGCGCCGCACCGGGGCCCAGCACCCAGCGCCCCAGGACGGCGGTGGGTTCGTTGGCTGGAATCTCCCAATAAGCCGAAAAGCCCCGAAAGTGGTCGATGCGCACGATGTCCACCAGCTCGAAGGTGCGGCGCACGCGCTGGATCCACCAGGCATAGCCTTCATCGGCGTGGGCGCTCCAGCGGTACAGCGGGTTGCCCCAGCGTTGGCCGGTGGCGCTGAAATAGTCCGGCGGCACACCGGCCACCACCAGCGCCTGGCCGTGGCGGTCGAGCTCAAACAAGTCCTGGCGGGCCCAGACTTCGGCGCTTTGGTAGGCGATGAAGATGGGCGCATCACCCACCACCTGAACACCGCGCTGATTGGCATAGGCTTTGAGTTTGAGCCATTGCCGGAAGAAACACCATTGGCAAAAAGTCCAGAAGGCGATGCGCGCGGCGTACTGCGCGCTTGCCGCGTGCAGGGCGGCGGGTTCGCGCTGCGCCAGGGCGGCCGGCCATTCGTTCCAGTCCCGCCAGTCGTTGGCATCGGCCAGCGTCATGAACAGGGCGTAATCCGCCAGCCAGTCGGCCTGGGCGCTTTGGAACGCCGCCAGGTCGGCGCGCTCTGGCACGGAGGCGGTTTCAGCAAAGCGCTGGGCGGCCCGTTCCAGCCGCGCCCTGCGCCACGGCACGACGGCGCCGAAGTTGACGCGCTCGTTCGAGAACGCGGCCTCGGGCTGCAGGTCGGCAGCATCGAGCCAGCCGCGCTGCTGGAGTTCGGCCAGGTCGATCAGCAGCAGGTTGCCGGCAAAGGCGGAGCTGCTCATGTAGGGCGAGTTGCCGGGACCAACCCCGCCCAGCGGCAGGATTTGCCAGAGTTTTTGCCCGGCGCCCGCCAGCCAATCGACGAAATGGTAGGCCGCCGCCCCCAGGTCGCCCGAGCCGTGCGGGCCGGGCAGACAGGTGGGGTGCAGCAGGACGCCGCTGGTGCGGGGGAGTTTCATTTTTTACAGTCCAGGGATAGGTGTGCCCGCGACGGCCAGCAGCATCAGGCTGTGCGCGGCCAGCGGGATCGGTGCGCCGCCCGACCCCTGCCAGCGGCTCAGGCCACGCGGATGCGAGGTGTCCAGCAGCGCCTGCCAAACGCCTGCGGGCAGCATGAAGCTGCTGTCGGCATGTTCGCCATTCACCAGCAGCAACAGCGGCGTCTGGGTGCCGCCGGGGCGGCCAATCAGGCAGCCCAGCACATGGTGAACCGGGTCGCGCCACGCCTCACCCTGCAAGGGCGTGCCATCGGCTTGCAGCCAGGCCAGATCGTGGACGCCCAAGGGGTCGCTCAGTCCATCGTACCAGCGCGGGCCCAGCGGCTGGAGCTGGCGGCGCAGGGTCAGCAAGCGGGACGTGAAATCAATCAGGTCGGCGTCGGCCTGCGCCCAGTCAATCCAGGTGATGGCGTTGTCCTGGCAATACGGGTTGTTGTTGCCGCGCTGGGTGTGGCCCAGCTCGTCACCGGCGCACAGCATCGGCGTGCCCTGGGCCAGCAAGGTGGTGGCCAGCAAGGCGCGTTGCAGTTGCCCGCGCAAGGCATTGATCTGCGGGTTGTCGGAGGGGCCCTCCACGCCGCCGTTGAAGCTCAGGTTATGGCCGTGACCGTCGCGGTTATTTTCGCCATTGGCCTGGTTGTGGCGCTGGTTGTAGCTGACCAGATCGAGCAAGGTAAAACCGTCGTGCGAGACGCAGTAGTTGACGGATTCAGCCGGAGCGCGCTGGCGGGTTTGAAAGAGGTCAGACGAGCCGCACAGCCGCAAGGCAAAGTCGCCGAGCGTGTTGGCGGGCCGGTCGGCATGCACCCAGAAGCTGCGCATGGCGTCGCGGAAGTGGTCGTTCCACTCCAACCAGCCGCGCGGGAATTCGCCCAACTGGTAGCCACCGGGACCCACGTCCCACGGCTCGGCAATCATCTTCACGCGCGACAGCACGGGGTCTTGCGCCAGCGCCGTGAAGAACGCGCCCTCCCGGCTGAAGCCATGGTCACTGCGGCCCAGCACCGGCGCCAGGTCAAAACGGAAACCGTCCACGTGCATCTCACTGACCCAGTAGCGCAGGCTGTCGAGCACCAGTTGCAGCACGCGCGGCTGGCGGATGTCGAGCGTGTTACCGCAACCGCTGTGGTTCTCGTAGTGCGAGCGCAGATTGGAAGGCAAGCGGTAATAGCTGGCGTTGTCCAGACCGCGAAAACTCAGGTTCGGCCCGCTTTCATCGGATTCGGCCGTGTGGTTGAACACCACATCCAGCAGCACCTCGATGCCCGCACGGTGCAGCGCCTGAACCATGGCGCGGAACTCGTCGCGGGGCGAGACGCCCGGCGCCTGCGTGGCGAGCCGTGAGTCGGCGCAAAAGAAAGCCAGGGTGTTGTAGCCCCAGTAGTTGCTCAAGCCCAGCTTGATCAACCGCTCTTCGCTCAGGGAAAAATGCACCGGCAGCAGGCTGACGGCAGTGATACCCAAGCGCTTGAGGTGGGCGATGGAAGCATCGTGGCCCAAGCCCGCGTAAGTGCCACGCAGCGCTTCGGGAATGGCCTGGTTGAGCTTCGAGAAGCCTTTGACATGCAGTTCATACAGCACGGTGCTGGCCAGCGGCGTGTGCGGTGCGCGGTCGTCCTGCCAGTCAAACGCATCGTGAACAACGCGGGCCTTGAGCGCCAAGGCAGCGTTATCGCGGCCATCGGCTTGCAGCGGATGCTGGCGGTCAAACGCGAAATGTTCGTCACGCCACTCAAACTGTCCGACCACCTCGTGGGCATAGGGGTCGAGTAAGAGCTTGGCGGCGTTGAAGCGCTGCCCTCGCTCGGGCCGCCAGGGTCCGTGGGCGCGCAACCCATAAATCAGACCAGGGCGGGCGTTCGGCAGATAGCCATGCCAAACATCGTTGGTATGGGCAAGCAATTGAAAGCGCACCGTCTCGGTCGTGCCGGATTCATCAAACAGGCACAGTTCCATGGCTTCGGCGTGGGCGGAGAACACGGCGAAGTTGATGCCCTGGCCATCCCAATGGGCACCCAGCGGCCAGGGATGCCCGGCTTGCAAACCGGTCAGGTCGGGCAGCATCAGGCCGTCCATTCGAACATCACGGTCGCCAACGGCGGCAGGTCCAGCACGACTGAATGGGATTTGCCATGCCAAGGGGTGGCTTGTGCGGTGGCGGTGCCCAGCGGGGTGCCGACGTTGCTGCCGCCGTAGTAGCTGGAGTCGGTATTGAGCCGCTCGCGGTACATGCCGGGCTGCGGCACGCCGAGCCGATAGCCCTTATGGATGGTGGGCGTGAAATTGGACACCACGACCATGAAGGAGCGGTCATCGGTGCCGCGGCGGATGAAGCTGAGCACGCTGTGCCGGGTGTCATTGTTTTCAATCCACTCGAAACCGGCCGGCACAAAATCCTGGGTGTAGAGCGCGGGGGTATCGCGATAAAGCCGATTGAGGTCGCGCACCAGGCGTTGCGTGCCTTGGTGCAAGCCGTCCTCCAGCAAATGCCAGTCCAGGCTTTGGTCGTGGTTCCACTCGCGCTCCTGCGCAAATTCGCAGCCCATGAAAAGCAGCTTTTTACCGGGGTGGCCAAACATGAAGCCCAGATAAGCCCGCAGGTTGGCAAATTTTTGCCAGCGGTCGCCGGGCATTTTGTTCAGCAGGGAACCCTTGCCATGCACTACTTCGTCATGCGAGATCGGCAGCACAAAGTTTTCGGTAAAGGCATAGATCAGCCCGAAGGTCATCTCGTTCTGGTGATGCTGGCGGTGGATGGGGTCGCGCGCCATGTAGCTCAGGGTGTCGTTCATCCAGCCCATGTTCCACTTGTAATGAAAGCCCAGACCGCCCGCGTAGGTGGGACGCGACACGGCAGGGAACGCCGTGGACTCTTCCGCCAGCGTCACAGCCTGGGGCCGCTCGGTGCCGACCACTTCATTCATGCGCTTGAGAAAGGCCATCGCCTCCAGGTTTTCACGCCCGCCAAACACATTGGGCACCCATTCACCGGCCTCACGGCTGTAGTCGCGGTAAAGCATGGAGGCGACCGCATCGACGCGCAAGCCATCCACCCCGAACCGCTCCAGCCAGTACAAGGCGTTGCCGATCAAGAAATTGCGGACCTCGGTGCGGCCCATGTTGTAGATGAGCGTGTTCCAGTCCTTGTGAAACCCTTCACGCGGGTCGGCGTACTCGTAGAGATGGGTGCCGTCAAAATTGCCCAGGCCGTGTTCGTCACTGGGAAAGTGCGCGGGCACCCAGTCCAGCAGCAGCCCAAGGCCCGCGGCATGGCAGCGTGCCACAAAGCGGCTCAGCCCCTGCGCATCGCCAAAACGCGAGGTGGGGGAATACAGGCCGATCGGCTGGTAGCCCCAGGAGCCGTCAAACGGGTGTTCGCTGATGGGCAGCAGTTCGAGGTGGGTGAAACCCATGTCCTGGGCATACGGCACCAGCGTATCGGCCAGTTCATCCCAGTTCAGCCAGCGCCCGTGCCCATTGTTGGAACCGTCGGCCATGCGCCGCCAGGAACCCAGGTGCACTTCGTAAATGCTCATTGGTGCGTCCAGCGCATTGGCCCGTCGGCGCTGCTCGGACGCAGGAACGACCGGCGGCATGGCGGCGACCACGCTGGCGGTGGCGGGGCGCAACTCGGAGCGGCGCGCATACGGGTCGGCACGGGCCGGCAGCACCTGGCCATGGCGGGTGCATATCTCGTATTTGTACAGCGCGCCCTCGGTGACATGGGGCACAAACAGCTCCCACACGCCGCATTCGTGGCGCACATGCATGGGGTGCTGGCGGCCATCCCAATGGTTGAAACTACCCACCACGCTCACGCGAGAGGCATTGGGCGCCCAGACTGCAAAACGGGTGCCCGCGATGCCGTCTTTCACGGCGGGGTTGGCACCCAGCACTTCATAAGGTCGCAGGTGGGTGCCTTCACTCAGCAACCAGACATCCATCTCACCCAGAACGGGCGACCAGCGGTGGGCATCGTCTTGTGGTTTCAGCATGGAAATGCCCTCTTGCGTCGGGTGGAACCCATCGGCTCTAAAAGGCGCTCGATTTGACCGGCTCGACCTGCCATATTTGCCGGGCGTATTCACCAATAGTCCGGTCCGACGAGAAAACACCCATGCCCGCCACATTGGCAATGACTTTTTCGCACCACGCTGAAGGCGTGCGGTACAGCGCGTCCACCCGCGCCTGGGTATCGACATAAGAGGCGTAGTCGGCCAACAGCATGTAATGGTCGCCACCCCAGACCAGCGGCTCGACCAGGGAGGCGTAGCGGCCGGGCTCGTCTGGCGAGAACTGGCCATTGCCGATGCCGTCCAGTACCGCTTTGAGGGCGGGATTGGTGTCGTAGTAATTCAAGGGGTGGTAGCCAGCGACCCGCAGCGCGCGGACTTCAGGCGTTTTCAGGCCGAAGATGAAGATGTTGTCATCGCCCACGTTCTGGCGGATTTCAATGTTGGCGCCATCGTCGGTGCCGATGGTGAGCGCGCCATTGAGTGCCAGCTTCATGTTGCCGGTGCCCGAGGCTTCGGTGCCGGCGGTGGAAATTTGCTCGGACAAGTCCGCCCCCGGCATGATGATTTCAGCCACCGACACGCCGTAGTTGGGAATGAACACCAGCTTGAGTTTGTCGCCCACCCGCGGGTCGTTGTTGATGATGCTGCCCACGTCATGAATCAGCCGGATGATGGACTTGGCCATGAAATAGCTGGACGCGGCCTTGCCGGCAAAGATCACAGTGCGCGGCACCCAGGCGGCGTCGGGATTGGCCAGGATGGCCTGGTAGCGGGTGATGACGTGCAGCACGTTGAGCAGTTGCCGCTTGTATTCATGGATGCGCTTGACTTGCACGTCAAACAGGCTGTCCGGGCTGACCTTGATGCCGGTGCTGCGTTCGATGTAAGCGGCCAGGCGCACCTTGTTACCGCGCTTGATCGCCATGAATTTTTCCTGGAATGCAGCGTCGCGTTTGAATTCGCTCAATCGCTTCAACTGGTCCAGATCAAGCCGCCAGGCAGTCCCCAGCGTGTCATCGAGCAGCGCGGAGAGTCCCGGGTTGGCCTGCGCCAGCCAGCGCCGGGGCGTGACGCCATTCGTCATGTTGGTAAAACGCTCGGGCCAAAGGCTGGCGAAGTCGCAAAAAATGGTGTGCACCAGGAGATCGGAGTGCAGCGCCGATACGCCATTCACATGGTGGCTCCCCACGACCGACAGGTGGGCCATTCGCACACGGCGTTCCCCATGCTCGTCAATCAGCGAGAGACGGGCCAGAAAGTCGTTGTCACCGGGGCGGTGGCGGGCTGCTTCCTCCAGAAACTCTTTGTTGATGCGGAAAATGATTTCCAGATGGCGGGGCAGCACATGCTGGATCAGCGAGACCGGCCAGGTCTCCAACGCTTCCGGCATCAGGGTGTGGTTGGTGTAGGAGAACGTTTTACCGCACAGCGCCCAGGCACTGCTCCACGTCATGCCGTGTTCGTCGCACAGCACGCGCATCAACTCCGCCACGCCGATCGCAGGGTGCGTGTCGTTCAGGTGAATGGCGACCTTGTCCGCCAGATTGGCCAGTGTGGGGTGCTCGCTGAGATGGCGCTGCACCAGGTCCTGGATGGACGCCGCCACAAAGAAATACTCCTGCTTGAGCCGCAGTTCGCGCCCGGCCGGGGTGCTGTCGTTGGGGTACAGCACCCATGAAATGTTTTCGTATTCGTTTTTGGCGCTGGCGGCGCGGGCGTAGTCGCCGGTGTTGAAGGCCCCCAGGTCAATATGGGCCGGTGCCACGGCTTTCCACAGGCGCAAGGTGCTGACTTTCTCGGTGCCATGGCCCGGCACCACCATGTCATAGGCCTTGGCGTCCACCACGCCGGCATGCTGCCAAATCGCCTTGTCGTTTTCATGGGTGACCCAGCCGCCAAAGCGCACCGGGTAAGTAATGTCTGCGCGGGGAAATTCCCAGGGGGTGCCGTCCTGCAGCCAAGGGTCGGGGTACTCGACCTGGCATCCGCCTTGAACGTCTTGCGCGAACATGCCGTATTCATAGCGAATGCCGTAGCCGAAAGAAGGCAGGCCCAAGGTCGCCATGGAGTCCAAAAAACAGGCCGCCAGCCGGCCCAGGCCGCCATTACCAAGAGCCGCATCCTGCTCGCGGTCTGCAATATCTTCCAGTGTTTGAGCGTGCTGCGCCAGTCCCTTGGCCGCGCCTTCCCGCAGATTCAAGGCGGCCAAAGCGTTGGAGAGGGTGCGCCCCATCAGGAATTCCATGGACAAATAGACCACCCGGCGGGTCTTGGCTTCTGATTCAATGGCCTGGGTGTCCACCCAGCGCCGCGAGAGCTGCTGGCGGGCAACCTGTGCCACCGCCTGCATCAATTGCGTGCGTGTGGCGTTGGCGGGAGCGACCCCGATCGTGCTGAGCAAATGGTCGTCAATTTGAGCGGCAAGAACAAAATGAGACAAGGCGGAACTGGGGGTCAAGGCAGGGTCCTTCAAGGTGCGAAACGTAAAGGCACGCCAGACTAGTTTAGAAGATTTTCTTATCGGCGTGCCTTGTCAGGCGACAGCGCCTGGAGTCACTTGGAGAGTTTAAGATGTTGAAGCTTATTCAAAAACAACTCTGAATCAGGAAGCCCCATGGAACCCAAAGAGTTAGCGCAAAGCCTTGACCTGCCCAAACGTGCCGTTGCCCTGGTGCTGGCCGGAGGCCGGGGGAGCCGGCTCATGAACCTGACGGACCGGCGCGCCAAGCCTGCGGTTTACTTTGGGGGCAAATTCCGGATCATCGATTTCGCACTGTCCAACTGCCTTAACTCCGGCATTCGCCGCATTGGGGTGATTACCCAGTACAAGTCGCACAGCCTGTTGCGGCACCTCCAGCGGGGGTGGGCGTTTTTGAAAAGCGAGATGAATGAATTCGTGGACCTGCTGCCGGCCCAGCAGCGCAACGACAACGAGAGCTGGTACCGCGGAACCGCCGACGCCGTCCACCAGAACCATGACATTCTGGAGAGTTACGGGGCTGATTACATCGTGGTACTGGCGGGCGACCATATTTACAAGATGAACTATGCGGTGATGCTGGCCGACCATGTGGCCAAAGGCCAGGAATGCACGGTCGCCTGCATTGCCGTGCCGCGCAGCGAAGCCAGCGCTTTTGGGGTGATGGCGGTGGATGAAGCCAACAAGATCACCGATTTTCTGGAAAAACCGGCGGACCCACCCGCCATGCCGGGTCACCCCGATATGTCGCTGGCCAGCATGGGCATTTATATTTTCAACGCGGCTTACCTGTACAAAGAGTTGCGGCGCGACATGGCGGACCCCAACTCCAGCCATGACTTTGGCAAAGACGTCATCCCCCACGCCGTGCGCAACGGCTGTGCCGCCGCCCATCCCTTTGAACTCAGCAATGTGCCGAATGCCAACAACGAAGCCCCTTACTGGCGCGATGTCGGTACGGTCGATGCCTATTGGGATGCCAACATCGACCTGACCGCCACCGACCCGATGCTGAACCTGTACGACCAGCAATGGCCCATCTGGACCCACCAGGAGCAACTGCCGCCCGCCAAATTTGTTCACAACCAGGAGGACCGGCGCGGCATGGCGATTGAGTCGGTGGTTTCAGGCGGCTGCATTGTTTCAGGCCGGGTGTTCAGGACGGTCCTGTTCTCCAGCGTGCGGATTCATTCGTATGCCGAGGTCAACTGGTCGGTTTTGCTGCCGGATGTCCAGATCGGCCGGGGCGCGCGCCTGACCCGGGTCATTGTTGACCGGGGTTGCCTCATTCCTGACGGCATGATCATTGGCGAAGACCCCGAACTCGATGCCGCCCGTTTCCACCGCAGTGAGAACGGCATCACCTTGGTAACCGCCACGATGCTCGAAAAAATTTCCACATGAAAGTACTCCATGTTGCGGCGGAGGTGTTCCCCCTCATCAAAACCGGAGGACTGGCCGATGTTCTGGGCGCCTTGCCACAAGCCCTGGTCGAAGCCGGTGCCGAAGTGCGCCTGGTCCTGCCCGGCCTGCCGGCCATCAAGCAGGGCGTGGCGCGCCAGACGCTGTTGTGCGAAATAGGTGCCGCCTTTGGTGCCGGCAAGGTGTCGCTGTGGCTGGGGGCTCTGCCCGACTGTGACATTCCGGTTTATGTGGTGGATGCGCCCTACCTTTACCAGCGCCCGGGCAATCCTTACCTGGCCGCCGATGGCAGTGAGTGGAGCGACAACGCCCAGCGCTTTGCCCTGCTGGGCTGGGTCGCGGCCCATCTGGCAGCGGGTGAACTCGACCCTGCTTGGTGCCCTGACGTACTGCACGCGCACGATTGGCATGCAGCCATGGCGTGTGCCTATGTCGCGGCCCACCCGGCATCGACCGTGGCGACGGTATTTACCGTCCACAACCTGGCATACCAGGGCTTGTTTGACGAGGGCGACTTTCATCTGCTGGGCTTGCCGGCGCGCCTCCTGACGCCGGCCGGGTTGGAGTTTCACGGCCAGTTCTCGTTCATGAAGGCCGGGCTGACCTATGCGGACCGCGTCACGACCGTCAGCCCCAGCTACGCCGCCGAGATGGCGACGCCGGAATTTGGTTGCGGTCTGGATGGTGTGGTGCGGGAGCGCGGGGCCGATGTGTCGGGCATTTTGAACGGGGTGGACAGCACCATCTGGAACCCCGCGCAGGACGAAGAAATTTCCGCACCCTACTCTTCTACCGCCTTGAGCGGCAAACTGAAGTGCAAAGCGGCCTTGCAAAAAGCCTTGGGGCTGGATATCGCCCCCAAAGCGCCCTTGTTCGGCATTGTGAGCCGCTTGACTTCGCAAAAAGGGCTGGATCTGGTGTTGGCCAGTCTGCCAAGCCTGCTGGCCGACGGAGCCCAATTGGCCGTGCAAGGCAGTGGCGACCCCGCGTTGGAGCGCGCTTTTGTGGCGGCCTGCCTCGCCCATCCGGGCCAGGTGGCGGTGCGTCTGGGCTATGACGAGGCGTTTGCCCATCAGATGATGGCGGGGGCTGACGTCATGCTGGTGCCGTCGCGGTTCGAGCCTTGCGGCCTGACCCAGCTTTATGCGCTGCGCTATGGCACGGTGCCTTTGGTTCGGCGCGTGGGCGGCCTGGCCGACACGGTGGTGGATGCGGATTCGGATGCCGTGCAGCGCGATGAAGCCACCGGCTTCATGTTCGGTTCTGCGACGCCGGCGGCGCTAGCAGCAGCGGTGCGGCATGCGGTCAAGGCCTACGCCAAACCGAAGTTGTGGCACCAGATCATGTTGCGCGGCATGACGCAACGGTTTTCATGGGACGTGGCAGCGCAGTCCTACATGGCGCTGTACCGTGATGTCCTGCAAACGTGCGAGGGGGATCGCCGTGCATAATCAAAACCCCCATGAAAGACCACTACGCAACCCTCGGGCTTGACAGTTCCGCGACGCTGACCGATATCAAAAAAGCGTTTCGCCAAAAAGCAGCACTCCACCACCCGGACCGAAACGCCTCTGAGCACGCGCCTGCACGCTTTCGGGCGGTGCAAGAGGCTTACGAGGTGCTCTCGGATGACGCCCGGCGCCAGGCCTATGACGACAATCGCCGACGCAATTTGCTGGACAGTCCGATTGATACCGCGCGCGAAATCTGGCAAAACTATTTCAACTCTTTAATTTAAAACCCTGCGACATGAGTATTTCCCCTTTTTTCCGCCAGTTGCGCTCGGCCTACCAGGCTGAGCTGGATGATTTGTCGTCTGACTCCGAAGGACGCAACGTGCTGCGCCAGCGTTTGACCGAAAAACGCAAAGAAATCGGCTTTTTGGTCCAGATGATCGAACTCAGCCCCGAAATGGTGGCGGTGATGTTTCACCAGGGTTTCCGCTTCAAATTGCCGGCCGTGATGGACCAGGTATTGGGAGCGGACCCGGAAGAGCTGCCCGAGTGGGACAGCCTGGCCGACGCGGTGCAAATGACCCCGTGGGCGCAGGACTTGGCCAAGGTGATCCTTCAGGCGCCAAAAGGCGAGTGGTTTCTGACCGTGACCGCCGGACTGGAGTACATGCACGGCAAGCCGGACACGCGCGGGGCGGCAGCTCAAAACGCCGGTGAAGAAGACAAGGACGACGGTGAAGGCGAAGGAGATGACGAGCGCGATGATCGCCTGGACGAATTTGACGAGGAAGACGAGCAGGATGCCCGCGCCCGCGAAGAAGCCGGTGCCGACTGGATGGTCGAACAAGGCTTTGACCGCAAAGATTGAAATATTGCGGGACAGACCGCAATTACACGACGTGAAAACGCCTGTCTTCTACTGATTAATACACATGAACCACCTTGCCCTCATCGCAAAAACCCAAAGTCTGATTGCCGCCGGCGACATCGTCGGCGCCGAGTCGGCGCTGGTCGAACTGGCCGACACCGAGGGCGATCACGCGCTGATGGTGGTGCTGGACCAGTTGCCGCCCAAGGACATCCTGGCCGTGATCCGCGAGTACGACAACTCCAAGGAATCGATCATCAACCTGATGGTCACGCCCGCCCAGTTCGCCCGCGCCGTGGTGATCGAGAAACAATACAAAGACCTGACCCGCACCCACCTGCGCGGCATGATGAACTCGGTGATTTTCAGGGAAGAGGCGGATCCGCTGGAGTTTCTGACCGCGATCGGCGATCTGGAAGGCGGCGCCGAAGCGCTGGCCGACTACTTTGAAGAAAAATGGAGCCGCATCGAGGCTTTTGCCCGCACCGGCACCTTTGACACGGTCGAGGATGACGGCGAAATGCTGTCCGAGACGGCCCTGTACGCCTCGGCCTACGCCAAAGCGCGCGTCGAGCAAGACGAAGTAGCCGACCAGGACTGGATGGAACTGGCCTGGATTCTGCGCTACCAGAACCCCGACCTGTTCATTGAAATGCTGCTCACCCTGCGCGCCAAAGCCCGCGCCTTCAACCTCGGCCTGGGTGAGGAAGAAGAGTTTGAAGAAGACGATGGCCGGGTTGAAACCGGCGACACCGACCGGGGCAAAGCCACGCCGGCGGCACGCGAATCCGACGAGGAATCGGCCATCTAGGCCCCAAGTCCCCAGAGCTTTCGCCACGATGCCAACGCACACCCCTTCATCCGCTCCCGCCGCAGGCGTTTCGCTGTACGACAAACGTCCGTTTTTCGAGAAAGCGCTGCAGTATGGCGTGCAGCACGGCCTCATCGACCAGCCAAAGATCGAGTCCATTTGCGCCGATGCGCCCAAAGGCATGGTGCAAATCGCGCGCTACTTTGGCAGCGAGTTTTTGCGCCCCGAGCTGGAAAAAGCCAAAGACCGCATCGTCAATCTGGTCAGTCTCTACCTTGAAAGCACGACCGGCGGCGACTTGCGGCTGGCCGCCGAGTCGCTGCGCGACTATTCGTTTTTGTCGCGCTCCAAAGGCGGCTCGGACATGCTCAAGGCCTTGATCGCCATGCCGCAAAACAGCCATTTCGGCATGAATGAGCGCGGCGGCTTCACCGACGAACACATCCCGGTACTGGCCAAGTGGACGCTGCGCAGCCTGCCCGACTACCAGGCCGAGCTGGCCAAACGCAGCAAGGTCGCGCAGGTGATCGACGCAGCGATCTGGCTGGCGGACCAATTCGGCATGGACACGGCTGATCTGGAAGAAGCCGGCAAAGATGCCGAAGCAGTCATCCGCACCGCGCTGCTGATGCAGGCCACCAAGCGCACCGAGATGCCGGATTGGGTGGCGTTTGAAAAGATGGTGACCGCCTTGCGTAAAAAATACGCTGGCACCGACCCCGCCGCTTTCCCCCTCACTCTTCCGAAAAAATTGCCGGATCAGTTTAAGTCCGCCGTTGAAGCGGTGCGCCAGTCGATCCTGACGGATCTGCCCAAAATTCTGGACGCCGCCCTGTCCGCCAGAAAACTGTTTGACCAGACGCCGGCTTTCATGGGCCGGTATTTCTGGACCGAAGACGGCTTGAGCGAGGTGGACCACCACGACCGCTCCGCCTCCGACGCCTGGAACAAGGCCACCGACGGTCACGGCGATGAAGGCTCGCTGATTACTTTGTTTTTGTGCCTCGCCACCCGCAGCGCGCCCAAAACGCTGTTGACCGAGAAAAGCGCAGCCACCCTGATCCGCAAGATCCGCAAGACAGGACTCGACCCCGATCTGGCCAGCCAGTACATCCTGGCCCATGCCCCCGTGCAGCACCAGAATGACTATGTGCGCATGTGGCTGGACTTCTGCGACGAAGCCCAGCCCACGCTGCAAAGCGACTTTGATTACGAGCTGAAAGACGCGCTTGCCCTGCTGCGGCGTGAATGCAACGTGAAATAAGGCATTTTTTCCTTTTTTAAGTGCCGAACAGGCCTCTAGCCCCCGTCCACCCTGCACAAGCAGCTATCAATGAGATAGCAAGCCACTCAAGACTTCAAGGGGTTCTGGAAAATCCGATCACAGGGGAATCGTCACCTTGTTGCCGGTGAAAGTGATGGCGTCACCCGCGACAGGCGTGACGGCAATGGCAGGCACGTTGACCCCCGTGATGGCCGGCGCAGCACCGGGCGCACCGCCTCTGGCGGTCGTGCGCACCACCTGGCTGGGCGGCAAGGCGGCTGCGTTCTTCAAATGGGCGTACATGGCGTCCATGGCCCGGTTGAAGTACACATGCAAGGGGATGTAGCGGGTGTCAAATCCGCTCAACCCCAGGAAAGCGTCGAAATGCTGCGCATTGGTGACCTCGATATAGCGCAGCTTGCTGGCGCCCCCTTCCACCGCCCGGTTGAAAGCCACGTAGGCGCGCGAGGCATTGTTGATCGGCAGCAGCGCATCGCTGCGCCCAGCCACGATGAGGACCGGTTTGGCCCGCAGGTTGCCGTTCAGCAGGACTTCGGCCAGACCGGCGCGCACCGCCTGGCTTTGCGCCAGGGTCGGGGTCGTGCCCGCCGTCAGCGCGGTGCCACTCACCGGGTCCAAGCCGGTCACGAGCGCACGCTGGCACAGGGCATTGTCAAGACCGAAGTCCTGCACGCCTGTCGATACCGACGTAGCGAATTGCCAGGAGTGCGCGCCGCCCACCGAGTCGTTGTACACCACGCTGGCGGGCGCGCCATTGGCGGTGCCGTTGGCGCTCGCAAAACTCTGGGCCTTGGTGGTCGCGCTGACGGGCACGGGCACGCCCGTCGCATCCACCTGCGCGAAGCTGGTGTTGCAGACGTTGTCAGTCACCGAAAAACGGCCATAGCTGACCGGGTACATCGCCGACAGGATGGGGCCATTGCCAAGCCCCCAATGGGCACTGTGCATGGTGTCGTTGTCCGGCGTCCAGCCATAGGCGCGCAACTTGTTCAAGGCATCCAGCGAGCGGGCGGCTGTGTCCGCGCCGGCCACCAAACCCTTGGCCGCCAGGCTGTCACAGCGCGCCGTCGCGCGGGCGATCGTGACCACCGGGGAGATGGCAATCAAGTTGTGGGTTGACAGCTCGCCTCCCATGGACGCGGGGGCAGAAAGCGCCGCGCACGGCTGGTAAAGGTTGCCGTAGGTGGTGTAGTCCACCATCGGCTTGCCAAAACCAGCCACGTCCGCCCCGGCAAAGTTGATGCCATAGCCCGCGGCAAGCGAAGGCTGGACGTTGGGCTCATTGGCGACCACGCCATCGATCAGGCCTTTGCGGTCTTCCTCGACCGCACGGATCACCGCACCGCCGCCGTTGGACACCGAGGCGGCAATGACCAGCGTGTTGGCCGCGACAAAAGGCGTGGGCACCCCATGGCTGCCATAGCGGTCGTTCAGGGCGAACAGCGCATACTGCACAGCGCTCAGGGTGTCGCCGCCCCAGTCTTTTTCCGGGTTCAGTTGCGAATGCACCTGTTTGAGGGCGAGCCGGTTGGGAAACAGCAGGTTGTAGGCGTTGCGGGCGGCATCGGTGATGTTGGCCGCAAAGAAGTTCAACGCCCCGGCATCGGTCCGGGTGGCGCGCGTGCCGTCGATGCGGTTGACCGTGTCATCGGTCGGGTCATACAGGCCCACGCCTTTGCCGGCATCGGTCAAGGCCACGGCACAACGGTGCTTGAGACCCCATTCACTGGCGGCGCCCACCGCTCCGTACACCCCGCGCGAACCCGAGGAAGGCCCTACCACGATGCACGGGGCCGCCGTGTCAAAACTGTCGGGGATTTGCACGACGATGGCCACGCGCTTGCGCCCGCTGCCGTCATCCAGCGAGGCCAGGTATTCGCGCCCCGGGATCAAGCCTTCGCTGGCGGTGACGGTGCCTGCGGCATCGACATTGGGTCCATACAAAGAGCCATAGCCGCCGTTGGCCGTGACATCCACCAGCCCCCGGTAGTTGGAAAAAATGGCATTGCGTCGCAACTCCAGTGCGGTCGGCGCCAATGGGTTGGCATAGGCCGGCGTGGTCGCGCCCAGTCCGGTGCGCCCCAGGCCCGCCGTCAGCAAATCCTGCGTGGCGGCGGTGTCGCCGGTGCCCCGGACCGTGGCGGGGTAAACCGTGAGGCTGTGCTGCGTGATATCCGCAGGCAGGTGGTTGGCGCCCCCGCCACAAGCGGCCAACAGCCCCGTAGCCAGCGTTGTGGCAGTCGTCAGCCAAAACGGTCCGGCGGCTTTTTGCAAACGTCTCTTCATTCATGTCTCCTTGGGTTTATCCACAGATGAACCACGTATCTGTCTTCGCACACCCAGGACACGCAGCCGCCCCAGTGGAGCCCAAGCAGTCATTGAAGAAATTGATAATACGCAACTTATCAAAAATGGAGCCATTGGAAGGTGTTAGAGTCGCTTTATCCCCTTGCACACCCTCTCAACTCCGGCAATTTGGTCACGCTTAACCGCTAAAGAGAGATAGAGCCTCGTTGCTGCCTTTCGGGCACTCCTGTTGGCGGCGATAAATCCCATGAACCTCAATTTCATTCACCGGCAGTCCCTCAAGACCCGACTGACCCTTTTCACGCTGGTCATTTTTTTGATCGGCATCTGGTCGCTGGCGTTTTACACCAGCCGGATGCTGCAAGAGGACATGCAACGCCAACTGGGCGAACAGCAGTTTTCGACCGTGGCCTTTATGGCCGCAGAGGTCAATCAGGCGCTGGAGGAGCGTTTCCAGTCGCTGAAGACCATGGCGGGAGAAATTTCACCGGCCAGGTTGGCCAATCCAGCGTCTGTGCAGGCCCTGCTGAAAGACCATGCAATTTTTCAGCAACTGTTCACCGGCGGCATCGTCGTCGTGCGCCTTGACGGCACCGCCATTGCCGATTTCCCGCTCACGGCCCGACGGCTCGGCGTCAACTACCTGTACGTCGAGTCCGTTTCGGCCGCGCTCAGGCAGGGGAAATCCACGATTGGCAAACCGGTCATCGGCAAGGTACTGAAAACGCCTGTTTTTGAAATGACGGTGCCTATTCGGAATGCCCAAGGCCAAGTCATAGGCGCCGTGCTTGGGGTGACCCAACTGGACAAACCCAATTTTCTGGACCGGGTGACCCAGAACCACTATGGCAAGACCGGCGGCTATTTACTGATCGCGCCGCAGCACAAGCTGTTTGTCACCGCCACGGACAAGAGCCGCATCATGCAGCCGATCCCGGCGCCCGGCGTCAACCCCTTGTTCGATCGTTACATCCAGGGCTACGAGGGCTACGGCATCTCCGTCAGCTCCCGAGGCGTCGAAGAACTCAATGCCGTCAAAGCCATTCCGGTGGCCGGCTGGTTCATGGGACTCGTGCTTCCGAGTCAGGAAGCTTTTGCGCCCATCCGGGCCATGCAGCAGCGCATGCTGCTCGCCACCATTTTCCTGACGCTGCTGGCGGGCGGCCTGACCTGGTGGGTGACCGCCTGGATGTTGCGACGCCAGTTTTTGCCCATGCTGGATGCGGCCAGAACACTGGACGCCCTGTCAGCCACCAGCCAGCCGCCCCGCCCCCTGCCCATCGTCCGGCAGGACGAAATTGGCGAACTGATCGGGGGGTTCAATCGCCTGCTGGCCACCATTCATCAGCGGGAGATTTTGCTCAAGCAAATCCTCGACACCTCCAGCGTGGCGATCTTCCTGATCGATATGGACGGGCGCATCACACTGGCCAACAAGCGCATGGCCGAGATGTTCAATTGCACACTCGATGATCTGCAGGGGCAAGAGTATGTTGTCCTGCTGCATCCGGAGGAGCGCGCGAGTGGCCGTCAAAACATGCAAGCGCTGCTGAACAGCGTCGTTAACTCGGTCGAGGTGGACCGCCTTTATTGGCGCCCGGACCAGACCAAATTCTGGGGCCGCCTGACGGGCAATCGCTTCTTTGACGCCAGTGGTGAGGAACGCGGTCTCATCGGTGTGATTGTTGACATCAATGAACGCAAACAGGCGGAACAAGAACTGCTGCGCTCCAACGGGGAGCTGGAACAGTTCAGCTACAGCATCTCGCACGACATGCGTCAGCCCTTGCGCATGATCTCCAGCTACCTGCAGTTGCTGGAGATGAAGCTGGGCCATCAGCTCGACGAGGAAAAACGCGAGTATGTCCATTTCGCCATCGATGGCGCCAAGCGTCTGGATGCCATGCTGCTGGGCCTGCTCGACTACTCACGCGTTGGCCGCAAGGGTGAGCCGGCAGCGTGGGTGGAGAGTCGCGCCCTGCTGGACGAGGCCCTGCTGTTCCTGCAACCGGCCATGGCAGAAGCGCAGGCCCGACTGCATATTGAAGGCCAATGGTCCAGGATTTTTGTCAGCCCGGATGAAATGCTGCGCCTGGTGCAAAACCTGATCAGCAACGCCCTCAAGTTCCGCGTGGCCGGGCGCACGCCGGAAATCACCGTGTCGAGCGAAACCACCGGGGACCGCTGGCGCTTGTGCGTGGCCGACAACGGCATCGGCATTCTCCCCGACCAGATCGGACGGCTGTTTCAGGTATTTCAGCGGCTGCAGTCGCGGGCCGCATTTGAGGGCACCGGCATCGGTCTGGCACTGTGCCGCAAGATCGCAGAACACCATGGCGGGCGCATCTGGGCCGAGTCCGACGGCGAAGGCTTGGGCACACGCTTTGTCGTTGAATTACCCCTGCCTGCGCCAGCCCCATCAGCCGGGACTGCCGAACCATCCTCATCGGGAGAGCCGCTTGAAACCCGATAACAGCCCGAAATGCCTCTCACGGATCTTGGCCCTCGGCCTCGGATTGCTCGCCCTGACACCGGCACTGTCAAGCGCAACGCCCACTGCTTATTCATTTGGCGTGCTCTCCCAACGCAGCGTGTTGCTAACTGCCCAGTACTGGAATCCGATCCTGGAGTACGTCTCGCGCCAGACCGCCGTCCAACTCGACCTCAAGGTGGCGCGAACGGCATCGGAGTCCAGCAAGGCCGCGGAACAGGGCGACTACGACTTCATTTATTCCAATAATATTTTCCAGCCCAAGATGGCCAAGGCCGATTACCGGGTCATCCTGCGCCCCCTGGATGAGGCCATCACGAGTCAGATTGTCACGCTGGCCGACGCCCCGCTTCACACGCTCAAGGAGCTGGCTGGCAAGGAGGTGGGGTTTCCCTCACTGGCGGCCTTTGTCGGCTATGCCGTGCCGATGGATCACTTGCTGCATCAGGGCATCCATGTGCTGCCCGTGTTCGGCGCCAACCAGGAAGGCATCATGGGCCAACTCAAGACCGGCAAGGTGCTCGCGGCGGCGGTCAACAGCCAGGTGATGCGCAGCTTTGCCAGCCGCGAAAATTTGCACTACCGTGTGCTGTGGGAATCAGGCTCTTTTCTCAACATCCCCATCGCCGTGCATCCCCGCGTGTCCAAAGATATTGCAGAGAAAGTGCGCCAGGCGCTCGATGAGATGGATAACAACCCGGAGGGCTTGAAAATTCTCGCCGCCAGCGCCCAGCTCATCGGTCAGAAACCGCCCTATGGGTTTCGCGCTGCATCGCCTGCGGACTACCGCAGCCACAGCGATTTTTACCGCCACACACTGGTCAAGGACATCCAATAGCCATGCGCCATTTTCTTGATGCGGGCTGGAGCCGACTGCCATTTGCCGCGCGTTTGATGGCGGCGACCAGTTTCGCGCTACTGGTGGCGGGCGCCCTCATGTTCTTCGTGTCCGCCCGTCAGGAAGCGCGTGACGCCCGCGCCAGCCTGGCGATCGAACTGGCCCAGGAACTGGAAACGCTGCCGGCCGTGCTGGCAGAAGTGGTAGTCATCGGCGACTTTGCCAGCCTGCAACAACATCTTGACCGCTTTGCCCTGCGCCAGCATGTGACCAGCGTGAAATTTGCCGACATCTCCGGCCAATCCCTGCACAGCACGGACAAGCCGCAGACCCTCATCGCACCAGACTGGTTTTTCAAGCTTTTCAAGCACCTGGAGTTTCAGGACCTCACCGGCACGGCCAGCGTCATAGTCGGCAGCCGCAACTACGGCGCCATCACCCTCACCCTGGGCGGCCAAGGCATGGCCAACCATGTCTGGCAGCGGCTGCGGGATCAACTGGCTGCCGTGTTCCTGGTCGCCGGTTTGACTTTTTTGGGTATCTGGCTGGTATTACGCAATGGACTGGCACCACTCAAGCGCCTGGAAAGCGGCGCCAAAGCCATTGCCAACGGTTCACTGGAAACACGGCTGACGATGGAGGGCAGCCCGGAATTGCGTCACCTGATCACCGCTTTCAATAGCATGGCTGCCGCCACCCAGGACGCGCAAGCCCGCCTGTACACGGCCAACGCCGAGCTGCAGCGCTTTGCCGAAGTCACGGCCCACCACCTGCAGGAACCCGCCCGCCGCCTGGCCAGCTACGCCGAGCGCTTGAGCACGCAATTGGCCGGGAGCATCACGGATGCAGAAACCCAGTTGTCACTCGATTTCATTGGCCAGCAGGCGCGTCGCATGAAACTTCTGCTGGGCGCCGTTGAGCGTTATCTGGTGGCCGATCAAGCACGAGGGAAATTAGAAAAAACCGATGTCGGCCAGGCCGTTGCCAAGGTTCTTAAACACATGCAGGGGCCCATCAACGCCAGCGGCTGCACCATCACCATCGGCGCCCTGCCGCCGGCATGGATTGATGCCCCCCGTCTGGCCGACCTGTTTGGGGGGGTGCTGGACAACGCCTTGCAGTTTGCGGCGGCCGACAGCCATCAGGCACCGCTGCATATCACGATTGACGGCGAACGGCTGGGCGCCTTCGTACGCTACCGGGTCAGCGACAATGGCCCCGGCATCAGCGAGGAATACCGTGAACGGGTGTTTCGCGTGTTCGAGCGCTTGAGCTCACGCGGCGAAGGCACCGGCATCGGTCTGGCCATCGTGCGCCGTATTGCGCAGAGTTGCGGCGGACGCGCCTGGATCGAGGAATCGCCAGGCGGCGGGTGCCGCGTCCTGTTTGAATTACCTGCAGAGAAAATAAGTTGAATACTGGAACCCAGCCTTTTGTCATCCTGCTCGCCGAAGACGAGCCGGCCGATGCCCACCTCGTCAAAACCGCCCTGGCCGAGAACCGTATCGTGAGCGAACTGCATCATGTGGTCGATGGCCATGAAGTGTTCGAATTTTTGCGTCAGACAGGGCCCCGGTTTGCCGCAGCACCGCGTCCGGATCTGATCCTGCTCGATCTGAACATGCCGCGCATGGATGGCCGCGAATGCCTAGCCGCCCTCAAGAAAGATGAGTCTTTACGGGACATCCCGGTGGTGATTCTGACCACCTCGGAAGTCGAACGCGACGTCGTGGCCTCTTACAACCTGGGCGCGTCCGGCTACATTGCCAAGCCGGTGGATATCGTGCAATTCATCACAGCCATCCGCCATCTCGGCGACTACTGGATCACGCTGGTACGACTGCCTCATCGGACCTGAATGAATTCCGCCAACCTGCAAGCCTTAAAACCACGACCGGTGGTATTTGTCATTGAAGATGAGCCCGGTGATGCACTGCTGATCAAGTTGCAGTTGCTCGAACGTGGGCCCCAGGCGTTTGCCGTGCACCTGGCGGACTCGCTGGCCGCTGCCAAGCGCCTGCTCATCAGTGGACTGCACCCCGATGTGGTGCTGCTCGATCTCAACCTGCCCGACTCTGCCGGCATCGCCACCGTGGAACGCTGCCGTGCCCTGATTGAAGCGCCCGTGGTCGTGCTGACCGGAATGGACGACGACACGGCCATCCAGGAAGCCATTCAATCGGGGGCCGAGGACTACCTCACCAAGGGCGGTGATGGCGCGGCTTTGCGCAAAGCGGTGCGCTACGCCATGCTGCGTTACCAGCGCGATACCGATGCCCGCCTGGCCGCCATCGTGTTCACCCATGCCCGCGAAGGCATCCTGATCACCGCCGCCGACGGCAGCATC
>JAZKHK010000006.1:0-3104 GCA_040385425.1 Pseudomonadota bacterium
TCGGCCCGCTGGCCGATCTCATTGTCTGGGGCTTCATGATTGTTGTCCTGCTGGTGCGGCCGCAGGGCCTGTTCGGCAGCGTCTTCCATGGTGCGGGGGCGCGGGCATGAGTTCTGATCTCCTGTTCTTTACTGCCGTCAATATTTTGATGGCCTGGAGCGTCTACATTGCCCTGTCTGCCGGCGCGCTGACTTTCGGCGCCAGCGCGTTCATGGCCATCGGCTGTTATGTCGCGGGCGTGCTCACCGTCAAGGCGGGCTGGCCCCTTCTGCCCGCCTGTTTTTTTGGCGCCGCGATCTCCGGCGTGCTGGGTTTTGCATTCGGCTTCCCTGCGCTGCGCGTGCGCGGCATTTACCTGATCCTCACCACCATAGGCATTGCGATGTCCATGGTGGTCATTCTTGAGAACATCGACTACGTCGGCGGTACGGTCGGTCTGGGCGGCATGTCGGGCGCTACCGTCTGGCATGGTGCGGGCGCGGTGCTGGTGGTCGGCGCGGCCCTCTGGTGGGTGTCAAAGTCGCCGCTGCAGCGGGTGCTCGACGCCGTGCGTGAAGACGATGAAGTGGCGGCCTCCCTGGGCATGAACGTCGTTTTCGTCAAGCTCACCGCGTTTGCGATCGGCTCTGCGGTGGCCGGGTTTGCAGGTGGTCTTTATGGCCACTACCTCACCTTTGTGCGGCCGGACACCTTCAATGTGCTGATCTCGGTGTATGCGGTGATGTTTGTGATCCTGGGCGGCACCAACAACTTTTGGGGCGCCGCACTGGGCGCTGCCATCATGACCATCCTGCCTGAGCAGGTCACCTTCATGCGTGAGTGGCGGCCCAGCGTGTTTGCCCTGACCATCATTGTGTTGCTGCTGTTCCGTCCCCAGGGCCTCATCACGAAACGCTTTTTGACCATCAGACTGGCAAGGAAGGCGTCATGAGCGAACCCCTGCTTGTTGCGAAAGGCCTGTCCAAATCTTTCGGCGGCCTCAAGGCCCTGTCTGATGTGTCGCTGACGGTTGAGCGCGGTGAAATTCTCGGCATCGTCGGGCCCAACGGCGCCGGCAAGTCGGTGCTGATCAACCTGATCACCAAGTTTTACGCGCCCACGTCCGGAACGCTGCAGTTTGCGGGCGACGACGCTACCAACCTGTCGCGCCTGCAGATGGCTCGCTCAGGTGTGGCCAGGACTTTCCAGAACATACGCCTCTTCAAACGCATGACCGTGCTCGAAAACGTACTGGTCGCCGACCCGGAAACAACCGGCTCGCCTTTTCGCAGCGCTGTCTTTCGCAAGAGTCGTCTGGACCGGGCCATCGCCCTGCTTGACCTGATGCGCCTGACCGACCTGGCAGACCAGGTGGCGGGCAGCCTGCCCTACGGCGCTGCACGCCGCCTTGAGATTGCCCGGGCACTTGCCACAGGCCCCAGGCTGCTGCTGCTTGACGAACCGGCTGCCGGCATGAATGAAGAAGAAACCGCTGCGCTGGTGGAAGACATCAGCAAGGCACGCCAGCGTGTCGAAGGAATCCTGCTGGTCGAGCACGACATGTCGCTGATACGCGCGCTCTCAAGCCGCCTGGTGGCGCTGATTGCCGGCATGAAGGTTGCCGAAGGCAGCGTTAATGCAGTGCTTTCAGACCCGCAGGTTATCGAGGCATATCTAGGGCCTGATGACGATGCGCCTGCAGCAGAAAGGATGGCCGCATGAGTGCCCTGCTGTCCGTCCAGAATCTCGAAGTCAACTACGGTGCCATACGCGCCCTGCGCGGTGTCACACTGAATGTGCAGCCCGGTGAAACCGTCGCTGTCATTGGTGCCAACGGGGCCGGCAAGTCAACCCTCATGCGCACACTATCGGGCCTTCTGCGCCCCGTCGCGGGCAGCGCCGTGTTTGGTGACATGGACTTGGCCAAAGCCGCACCGCACGTGATTGCCAAAGGCGGCCTGCTGCACATCCCCGAAGGCCGCGGCACCCTGGGCCGTCTGACGGTTGCAGAGAACCTGCGCATCGCCTTTGACCGCGACCCGACGGCCACGGCTGGCGAGTCGTTTGAAGACGCCTGTGAACGTGTTTTTGCACGCTTTCCGCGTTTAAAAGAGCGCCTCAAGCAGGCAGCCGGCAGCATGTCTGGCGGCGAACAGCAGCAGCTCGCCATGGCGCGCCCATTGCTTGCAAAACCAAAACTGCTGATGCTGGACGAACCCTCGCTGGGACTGTCGCCAGTCATGGTGTCTACGGTTTTTTCAGTCTTGCGCGAGCTGCGTGATGCCGGCATGACCATCCTCATCGTCGAGCAGAACGCACGCGCCGCACTCAAGCTCTCGAACCGTGCCTACGTGCTCAAGCAGGGCCGCATGGTGCATGAGGGCGAATCCGCCAGCCTGCTGGCCGACAACTCTGTTCTCTCCCACTATCTCGGCGCTTAATCAAATCAACCCCTAACCTCAAGGAGCTTTGCATGTCACTCAAGTTTTCACGTCGCCTCGCTGTATCCGCCATCAGCCTGGGCATCGCGGGCGCTGCATTCGCGCAGGCAAAGCCACCCATCAAGATCGTGCACACCGCACCGCTCTCGGGCCAGTTGGCTTCGGTCGGCAAGCTGCAGGCCATCGCGGTCGATATTGCGGTTGAAGACATCAACAAGTCTGGCGGCATCAACGGCAGCATGATCGAAATCGTGCGTTATGACGACCAGCTTCGCCCCGACCAGGGGGTGCTGCGTGTGCGTGAAGCCCATGGTGCAGGCGCACTCGCAGTGCTCGGCCCCATGTCATCCACCCAGTGGGAAACCGCCCGCGCCACCATTAACCAGCTGAAGATTCCGGCTGTCAACATGAACGCCAACAAGCCCGGCATTGGCGGCCGCCCTTACGGCACGCGGCTCAACACGCCTGACGACGTGGCACTGCCCCAGGGCTTTGCAGAGTTCGTCAAACTCTTCCCCAAAGCCAAACGTGTGGTCATCATGGCTGACGTTCGCGAAGCAGCCGGCAAGTCCGCCGCTGAAGAATGGACCAAGCTCGCCAAATCCAAGGGCCTTGAAGTGGTGGGCGCATTGGAGTTCACCTCCGGCCAGACCGACTTCTCGCCTGTTGCCATCAAGCTGAAAG
>JAZKHK010000007.1:0-3806 GCA_040385425.1 Pseudomonadota bacterium
AAGAGCAGATCATCAAGGGCATGTACCTGTGCAAGGAAGGCGCCAAGCTGACCCCGCGCGTGCAACTGCTGGGCTCCGGCACCATCCTGCGCGAATCGATTGCGGCGCAAGAGTTGCTCGAAAAAGACTGGGGCATTGCCGCCAACGTCTGGAGCTGCCCCAGCTTCAATGAACTGGCCCGTGACGGCCAGGATTGCGAACGCCACAACCTGCTGCACCCCGAAGGTGAGCAGCGCGTACCGTTTGTCGGGCAGCAACTGGCCACGCACACCGGACCGGTCGTGGCGTCGACCGATTACATGAAGGCTTATGCCGAGCAGATTCGCTCCTTCATTCCGAAGGGCCGCACCTACAAGGTGCTGGGCACCGACGGTTTTGGCCGCAGCGATTTCCGCAGCAAGCTGCGCGAGCACTTTGAGATCAACCGCCACTACATCGTCGTGGCCGCTCTCAAGGCGCTGAGTGAAGAAGGCACCGTGCCGGTGTCCAAAGTGACCGAGGCGATTGCCAAATACGGCATCCAGACCGACAAGGTCAACCCGCTGTACGCTTAATCGCCCGATAACAAGAACTCCAGGAGACACGCATGTCTTTAATTGAAATCAAAGTGCCCGATATCGGCGACTTCGCCGAAGTGACCGTGATTGAACTCATGGTCAAACCGGGCGACACGGTCAAAGCCGAACAATCCCTGATCACGGTCGAGTCCGATAAAGCCTCGATGGAAATCCCGTCCAGCCACGCCGGTGTCGTCAAGGAACTCCTCATTGCGCTGGGCGACAAGGTCGCCGAGGGCTCCGTAGTTCTGATGCTGGAAGTGGCCGATGCCGCCGGTGCCACGGCCGCACCCGCTGCGGCAGCCCCTGTTTCACAATCAAATCAGGCTCCAGCCCCTGTGGCGCCTGCACCGGTAGCTACTAATTCAGTAGCGCCTGCAGCAGCCGCCAGCGCCAGCGTTGGTCCGATCGAAGTGCGCGTGCCTGACATTGGCGACTTCAAGGACGTGGCCGTCATTGAAATTTTCGTCAAACCGGGCGACACCATCAAGGTCGAGCAAAGCCTGATCACGGTCGAGTCCGACAAAGCGGCGATGGAAATCCCATCCAGCGCTGCTGGCGTGCTCAAGGAACTCAAGGTCAAGGTTGGCGACAAGGTCAATATTGGCGACTTGCTGGCGATTCTGGAAGGTGCAGCCCCGGCCGCATCTGCTGCAGCGCCCGCCACCTCGGCCGCCGCTGCCGTAGCGCCGACTGTGTCGGCCTCGTTTGCACCAGCCGCAGCGCCTGAGTTGGCGCTGATCGTGAAGGACCAAGCCGCCCCAATAGCCGTGCCTGCGCACAATCCCACCGCGCTGGCTGTTGGATTGCCGCACGCCTCGCCATCGGTGCGCAAGTTCGCCCGCGAACTCGGCGTACCGCTGAATGAAGTCAAAGGCAGCGGTCTGAAAGGCCGCATCACCGACGCTGACATTCAGTCGTTCACCCGTTCCGTGATGAGCGGCGCTATTCAAACCGTAGCTGCTCAGGCAAGCGCCAAGCCGGCTGCAGCCGCTTCTGGCAATGATGGTGCCGGTCTGGGCCTGATTCCATGGCCCAAGGTGGACTTCGCCAAGTTCGGCGCCATTGAGCGCAAAGAGCTGTCGCGCATCAAGAAGATCAGCGGCGCCAACCTGTTGCGCAACGCCATCATGATTCCGGCCGTCACCAACCACGACGACTGCGACATCACCGACCTCGAAGCCTTTCGCGTCTCCACTAACAAGGAAAACGAGAAGTCCGGCGTCAAGGTCACCATGCTGGCCTTCCTGATCAAGGCCTGCGTGGCCGCGCTCAAGAAGTTCCCCGAGTTCAACAGCTCGCTCGACGGCGATGCGCTGATCTACAAGCAGTACTACCACATCGGTTTTGCCGCGGACACGCCCAACGGCCTGATGGTGCCGGTGATCAAGGATGCCGACAAGAAAGGCATCATGCAAATCTCGCAAGAGATGAGCGATCTGGCCAAGAAGGCTCGCGACGGCAAGCTGACACCCGCCGAAATGACCGGTGCCAGCTTCACCATCTCCAGCCTCGGCGGCATTGGCGGGCGTTACTTCACGCCCATCATCAATGCGCCAGAGGTGGCGATCATGGGCGTCTGCAAATCCACCATCCAGCCGGTGTGGGACGGCAAGGCCTTCCAGCCGCGCCTGATGTTGCCGCTCAGTTTGACCTGGGACCACCGCGTGATCGACGGCGCCGCAGCCGCTCGCTTCAACGTCTATCTGGGCCAGATCCTGGGCGATTTCCGCCGGGTCTTGCTGTAAACACGAGAGGCAAGATATGGCATCCATCGACATCAAAGTACCCGACATCGGCGACTTCGCCGAAGTCACGGTCATCGAACTCATGGTCAAACCGGGCGACACCATCAAGCCCGAGCAAAGCCTGATCACAGTGGAGAGCGACAAAGCCTCCATGGAAATCCCGAGCAGCCACGGCGGCGTGGTGAAGGAACTCAAGGTCAAGCTCGGCGACAAAGTGGCCGAAGGCTCAATCGTACTGGTGCTGGAGACCGCAGACGCGGTTTCAGCACCGGTTTTAGAGCCAAAACAGGCTCCAGCCCCTGTATCGCCTGCCCCTGTAGCTACACAAACTGTAGCAACTCCCGCTCCGGCAGCGGCCAGTTTTGGCGGCACCGCCGATCTGGACTGCGACCTGCTGGTCCTTGGCGGCGGTCCCGGTGGCTACTCGGCCGCCTTCCGCGCCGCTGATTTGGGCCTGAAAGTCATCCTGGTTGAGCGCTACGCCCAACTCGGCGGCGTCTGCCTGAACGTGGGTTGCATCCCGAGCAAGGCGCTGCTGCATGTGGCGGCGGTGATCGACGAAGTCAGTCACCTCTCAGCCGTCGGTGTGGATTTTGGCGCGCCCAAGATCAACGTTGACATGCTGCGCGGTCACAAGGAAAAAGTCATCACCAAGCTCACCGGCGGACTCGCGGCCATGGCCAAGATGCGCAAAGTGACGATCGTGCGTGGCTACGGTTCCTTCGTCGGCGCCAACCATTTGGCGGTGGAAGAAACCACGGGCACATCGCAAGAGAAAACCGGCAAGACGCAAACCATTGCGTTCAAGAAAGCCATCATTGCCGCTGGTAGCCAAGCTGTGCGCCTGCCGTTCATGCCGAACGACCCGCGCGTGGTGGATTCGACCGGTGCGCTGGCTCTTCAAAGTGTGCCCAAGCGCATGCTGATCCTGGGTGGCGGCATCATCGGCCTGGAAATGGGCACCGTGTACAGCACGCTCGGCGCCCGCCTGGACGTGGTCGAAATGCTCGACGGCCTGATGCAAGGCGCCGACCGCGACCTGGTCAAGATCTGGCAAAAAATGAACGCGCCACGCTTTGACAACATCATGCTCAAGACCAAAACGGTGGGCGCCAAAGCCACGCCCGAAGGGATTGAAGTGACGTTTGCGCCAGCCGAGGAGGGCGGAACCTGCCCCGCACCGCAGACCTACGACCTGGTGCTGCAAGCGGTCGGCCGCACGCCCAACGGCAAGAAAATCGCCGCCGACAAGGCCGGTGTGTCTGTGACAGATCGCGGTTTCATCAATGTCGATATCCAGATGCGCACCAACGTGCCGCACATCTTCGCTATCGGCGACATCGTCGGCCAGCCGATGCTGGCGCACAAGGCGGTGCATGAAGCGCATGTGGCCGCCGAAGTGATTGCCGGTGAACTGCAAGGCAACAAGGAACTGGCCGCTGCCGCGTTCAACGCCCGCGTGATCCCCAGCGTGGCCTACACCGACCCCGAAGTGGCCTGG
>JAZKHK010000007.1:3816-19608 GCA_040385425.1 Pseudomonadota bacterium
CAAGGCACAGGGCATCAAGGTCAAAAAGGGCTTGTTCCCGTGGAACGCCTCCGGGCGCGCCATTGCCAACGGCCGCGACGAAGGCGTCACCAAACTGCTGTTTGACGACTCGCCAGAAGCCCACGGCCACGGCAAGATCCTGGGCGGCGGCATGGTCGGCACCCACGCCGGCGACATGATCGGCGAAATCGCGCTGGCGATCGAGATGGGCGCAGACGCCGTGGACATCGGCAAGACGATTCACCCGCACCCGACCCTTGGGGAATCCATCGGCATGGCAGCGGAAGTGGCGCACGGCAGTTGCACGGACTTGCCGCCAGCGCGCAAGTAAGTCGAGTCTGCTTCCTACAGAAAGCCCGAACTGGCAACGGTTCGGGCTTTTTGCTGTCTGGCCGCGATATTGTTGCGTGCGCTGCTGACTCCAGGTAGTTTTGCGACCAAGAGCATGGCCAATCAAGTGGTTCGGCGGTCCAGGCTTCAGGCGTTGGAGGTGTTTTGACACGCCCAGGCCCACTTGACCTCATGCGCTTGAACTTCCTATTCGAAATAGGTGCACATCAGCCTAGGCAATTGACCATAACGATGCTAGGCTCATTCATATTCATTTGTGATTTGTATCAACAAGGATTGGCTATGAACCTGAATGACATGAGAATCTCGATCCGTCTGACATTTGGTTTTGCTTGTCTGGTGATCATGGTGGCTCTGATGGCGGGCTTTGGCTTCCTGAAGGTCAAGAGCACCAACCAGTCCATCACCACCATATACGATGACCGCGTCGTGCCACTCAAGCAGCTCAAGATCGTCAACGACAGGTATGCCTCCGACATCATCGATGCGGCCAACAAGGTGGCGGCCGGCATGATGGAACCCAAGAACGCGGTCAGGCAGGTTACCGACGCCACCAGCAAGGCGGCCGAGCAGTGGAAGGCCTACACCGAGACCTACCTCACGGACGAAGAAAAACGGGGCGTGGCCCAGGCCACGGAGTTGATGGGCAAGGCGCAGCCCGTCATTGCCCAGTTGCGCGCCGCACTGGAAGCGGGCGACAAGGACAAAACCGCCAGCTTGGTCAAACCACTGTATGAGGCCATTGACCCGCTCGGCAGCGTGATGGACACACTGGTCGACATTCAGCTTAAGGAGGCCAAGGCTGAATTTGACCGTGCGCAGGATCAGTACCGCCAGACCATTGTGCTGTTCAGCATCATCGTCACCATTGCTATCGCACTGGGCAGCACCATTGGCTGGATGCTGATCAAGGCCATCACCAAGCCACTGAACCAGGTGGTCGATATTGCCCGCAATGTGGCCAGCGGCAACCTGACCCTGCATATCGACGGCTCCGGCAAGAGTGAAACCGGTCTGGCCCTGGCGGCCCTGAAGGACATGCAAACCAACCTCGTCGAAGTTGTCTCTACAGTACGCACCGGCTCCGAAGGTGTGGCCGGTGCCAGCGCGGAAATTGCACAGGGCAACAACGACCTGTCCAGGCGCACCGAACAGCAGGCCAGCGCGCTGGAAGAAACCGCAGCCTCCATGGAGGAACTCAGCGCCACTGTCAAGCAGAATGCCGACAGTGCCAAGCAGGCCAACCAGCTCGCACAAAACGCCTCAAGCGTGGCCATCCAGGGTGGCAATGTGGTCGGTCAGGTCGTCGAGACCATGAAGGGCATCAACGAGTCCAGCCGCAAGATATCGGACATCATCAGCGTCATCGACGGCATTGCCTTCCAGACCAATATCCTGGCACTGAACGCCGCAGTGGAGGCTGCACGGGCCGGTGAGCAGGGCCGCGGCTTTGCCGTGGTGGCCAGCGAGGTACGTAGCCTGGCGGGCCGCAGCGCCGAAGCCGCCAAGGAAATCAAGAGCCTGATCAATGCCAGTGTGGAACGGGTCGAGCACGGCTCGTCCCTGGTCGACCAGGCTGGCACCACTATGACCGAGGTCGTGAGCAGCATCCGCCGCGTGACCGACATCATGGGAGAGATCAGCGCCGCCAGCGCCGAACAGTCCGATGGCGTGAATCAGGTGGGCGAAGCCGTCATGCAGATGGACCAGGTCACGCAGCAGAATGCGGCCCTGGTGGAGGAAATGGCCGCCGCCGCTAGCAGCCTCAAGACCCTGGCCCACGACCAGGTGCAGGCGGTGTCGGTGTTCCAGTTGCCGTCGGGCAACCGCCTGGCCGACATTGGCATGAACCGCTAGTTCAGCCGCCACCGAGCCCATCAACGCTAGCCCTGCGGTGTCGTGCGTTAAGGCATGACCTCGACGTATTCGTAGACCTCGCAGTCCATGATCTGCTTGCGTACCGGCAAGGTGGCTTGCTCGAACCAGGCCTGGGGGTTGCGCTTGTCGATTTCCTGGCCCATGAAGCGGATCAGGTCGCAGATGGGCTCGACCACATTGGTGCGGTAGCGCAGGTCGTTTTTCACATAGCCCAGGTACATGTTTTTCATGCAGTTGCCGCGGCACCAGGCATAGGCCTCGCAGTCGTGGCAGGGCATGGCCGGGTCCTGCTGCAGCGGGCTCTTCTTGAGCCAGTTGGTCTTCACGTCGCCCATCTTCATGGCCGGTGCGTACATCATGTCGGGGCAGGGGTAGATCTCGCCGTTGGGCATGACGTTGAGGAGGTGGGTGGAGACGCGGCACTGGGTGGCGCCGGCGTACAGCTCCAGCGCGCGGGTGGGGAACAGCTTGTTGCGCACCATGCCCATCAGGGGGATCAGCGGGTACAGCACATCGGTGCGGGAAAAGAACTTGTCGATGAGCTGCACCAGCACGGCCTTGCGCTTGTCCACCGAGTCGCCAGCGTACATTTCGTCCGCCACAAACTGCCAGTACAGGTAGTCGAACGGCGTGTCCTCGCCGACCAGCTCGTCCAGCTCTTCAAAGCAGGTGTCGGGGTTGCCCCAGGTGACGCGGGCCGTGACCGAACCGCCGATGTGCTCGCGCACCTCCTTCAGGTTCTTGACCACCTGGCGGTAGATGCCCTTACCGCGGTAGCCGTCGGTGGTGGATTCGCCACCGTCGATGGAGGCCAGCACATTGGACAGGCGGTTCAGCGCCCACTCCGGCAGGTTGTCGATCAGCGTGGCATTGGTTTGCAACTGGAAGCGGAACTTGGGGAAGCGCTGCATCACTTCGAGCATCAGTTTCTTGTTCAGCGTGGGCTCGCCGCCGTAGAAGGTGACGTAGACCTCCTTGCCCTGCAGATGCTGCTCCACAAAGGCGCTGAGCTGTTCGATGTCGTATTCCACATGGACCTGCGAACCCAGTACTTCCCCCACGCCCAGCGAGCAGTAACTGCACTTGAGATTGCATTTGAGCGTGGTGAGCAATTGCAGCTCGACCCGACCGCCGACGATGGGGTTGGCATCGGACTGAGGAGTGTCTGTTTTGGCGGTTTGGGGGAAAAATTGGATCGGTTTCTCGGTATGCATGTGTAAGGCGCAGGGGGGCTCCGGCAGGCGGAGCGATCAAGGTCGGAGAGGTGTCGCACAGCGGCAGGGCTGCCACCGCTTGCGGGCGCCGATCTTAAGCGCGGGGCGCGTCAAAACATGCACGCGACATGCTATTTTGCCAATCCATTTCGCAGTGAATCCGCTTTGTTTGATCTAGTCGAGGTTTGGTGCGCACCCTGCGTCCGTCGGACTTGATCTGGATTTATTTGTCGCTGCAGCCCTACGTTGCGCAACCTACCCGATTCAAACAGCTTGCGCCACAGCAGGCAAAAGCTTTTCAATGGCCGCTAGGTCCACGTCATCCATTTGAGCTGGCTGCATGAATTTGTCGGCAAACTCCCGCCACAGCCCGCTATGGAGGAAATAGCGGAAGAGGTCGGTATCAATGTGCTGGTCTTTGGCCATCAAGGCCATGATGCGCAGGGATTCCGTCAAGGTTTTGGCGGCCTTGTAAGGCCGGTCGGCGGCAGTCAATGCTTCAAATATATCGGCCAGCGCCATGACCCGGTCAACCACGGTGAGCTGCTTGGCGCCCAGCTTGCGCGGATAGCCTTTGCCGTCCAGCCTTTCATGGTGGGTGGCGGCAATGTCGGGCACGCGGGCTAGTTGTGCGGGCCACGGCAGTCTGCGCAGCATGATCAGGGTTTGCACAATGTGGTCATTGATCTTGAAGCGGTCTTCGTCGGTGAGCGTGCCACGCCGAATGGACAGGTTGTAGAGCTCGCCCAGATGCTGTTCATTGGGGGGCAGCGACATATCAAAACCATAGTGGTTGTTGGGGTCGTCTTTTTCCACCGGCGGGCGGCGAGCGCCCCAGTGCACCACGTGGTCGGGGCGGTCGGCCAGCAACTGCTCCTGCACTGGCAAGGGCCGTGCTTGGGGCGATGCCGCGGTGATGCGCATGCGCTCCTGTATCGACAGGCCCAGCCGGTTGTCAAAGTGGCGTGTCCACGGCGTTGGGGCCAAGGCGCCCAGGCGGGCCACATCGGCCTCGGCCATGAACTCGCCGCCGACGTTGCAGCGCGCAATAAAGGCAAAGTCGTCTTGCAACTGGTCGCTGTACGCATCCAGTGCGGCCTGCAGTGCGGCGCGATCGCCTCCTTGTGCCACACCCTGCCAGAACGCCAGTTGAGCATCGCGCAGCAGCACTTCAAAACGCATGCGCACTTCGTGGATGCGGTTGTAGATGGTTTCCAACTTGGTGGCCTTGTCGATGATGTGCTCCGGGCTGGTCACCTTGCCGCAATCGTGCAGCCAGGCGCCCAGGTGGAACTCATAACGTTCGTCGTCCGTCATGGCAAAGGCGGCATACGGGCCTGTGGTATCCGCGGCCATGCGGTCCACCAGCATGGCCGCCAGTTGCGGCACGCGTTCGCAATGGCCTCCGGTGTAGGGGCTCTTGGCGTCAATGGCATCGGCCATGAGCTTGATGACCGCGTCGAGCAAGGCCTTTTGCGCCTCAATCAATTGGCGGGTCTCGATGGAGACGGCCAGCATGCCGGAGAGCTTGGTCACAAATTCAATGAACGAGGCTTCGGCATGCCCTTCGTCGCTGGCGTACTGCAGCACCAAAAGGCCTTCAACCCTGCCGCTTCGGCCCCGCAGTTCGACTTGCAATTCGGTTACACCAGGCACCACTTCCTTGCGCGCGCCCGATGATGCGGGCAACGCGATGTAGTGGATTTTCTGGGCATCGCGGTGGACGAGTGTGCCGTCGCTGGCGGCTTGCTGCATGGCGCCATCCGTACCTTCGGTCAGGTACACCACGCCGCCAACACAGCGGGTGGCGCCTATCATTTGGTGCAAAACCTGCGACAACATGCGTTCGACCTGGGGCTCGCGGGCCATGTTCTGGCTGATTTCCAGAAAGGTTTCAATGGTCTGCCCCATGTCGGTCATGACACCGGAGAGGTTGTTGACCTCCCGCACAAAGCTGGCCCGCTCCGGTACCTGATGGAAGTCAAATTGGCTCATGCGTTTGGCCAGCTCGGTCAGTCGGTCCAGGCTGCGCCCAATGGATGCGCCAGCCAACCAGCCCAGGGGCATCAGCAGCAGCGCGATGCCGACAATCAAGGCCGCCAGACGCACCGCTTTGGCTTTGAGGTCGCCCAGCAGGTCATCACTGGGGGCGGCGACCAGCAGGTGCATGCCTTCAGCCGACCACACGTTGAACGGCAGCGTGACGCCCAGCCATTCGACTCCCTTCACGTCATAGGACATGACTTTGCCCTCTTCCAGGCCCATGGCATGCAGCGCCTGGAGGCTGGGAACGCCCAGATCGTCCAGGCGCTTGAAGTCGAACCGTTCTTCGTTTTGTACCAGCACACGACTCATATCCGGGTACGCCAGCACCTGATTCTGGGCGTTGACCAGTGCCAGCTGCGCATTGGGGCTGGGGCGTAAAGCGGACAGGCTCGCGGCCAAATCGTCCAGCACCACATCAATGCCGAAAATGGCCTTGCCATCCGCATTGGCCTGACTCAGTGTGATGCCGACTTGGCGGCTTGTGTAGAAGACATAAGGGTCGGTAAAGACCGGGTCCGCACTGTTGTGTGCCGCCTTGAACCAGGCGCGGGTGCGCGGGTCGAACCGGTAGCTGGGCTCACTGCGTCTTTCCAGCAGCTGCTTGCCGGCGTCAAAAAACAGGTATTCACCTTTGGGACTGCCACCCACCATCTGTACCGATTGCACAATGAAATTGGCTTTGGGCGGCGCTGCAAACCGATCCCGCAGTGCCGGCAGGTCCAAGGGACGGATGAGGAAGAAGGACCCATCGGCATAGCCCACATACACCGAAGAAATCAGGCCGTTGGCCACCAGCACGTCCGACAGGATACCGATGCCCTGCAAGCGTTGATCCAGGGTTTTGGCGGTCGCCAACGGGGTGGCCGTGAGCAGTCGCAAGGTCGCCTGCGCGGGCTCCAGCATGCGATGGGACTTCTCGGTAATGAGCAAGCCCGCATCACGCGCCGATCGGGACGCGGCCTCGACCAAAGACTGTCGGGCACCCAGCCATCCCAGGCTGATGACGCACAGGGCCAGAACGACCATGGCCATCACCACCACCGATGCGATAGTCAGTTTGATGGACCAGCCACGGCGTTGTGGGGCGATGGATTGCACGGGTGCTAAAGATGGCATGGCGGCTTGTTCCCTGGAGTCATTCCAGACGCACAGCTTAGCCGAACATGGTGGGTTTACTTGGCGGCGGCTGAGTGGCGCGGTGCCATGATGTCGCGCAGCAGATCGGGCAGCAGGTCCAGCAGGCGTCTGGCGGTCTGTCCCAGGGGGGTGCCAGCGACGCAATACATTTGCAGAGGCACATGGGCAAAGTCGTGCAAGGGCACGGCGGTGATGTGGGCCGGGTCCAGGTTGCTGGCGGTCAGGTAGTCCACCACGGTCCAGCCCACGCCCCGTTTGACCAGCTCAAGCGCCAACCGGGAGGTGTGGACCCGCAGGCCGTGCTGCGAGGATGCACTGCTGGGGTCGGGCAGACCCAAATGCCGGGCCAAGTCGTCGATCGACTGGCACATGGGGTCTTCCCCCACCAGCCGAATCAAAGGCATGCTGGCCAGAAAGGACATCGGGTTCTGGCTGCGGGCATGCACCGCCCGCAGCCATATGTCGCGGGTCACCACCAGAGACAGCGGCCCGCTGATCAGCCGGGTGTTGCTCAGCATCGGGTGCGGATCTTCGTAGTAGCCCAGGGCAAAGTCCACACTGCGGTTCAGCAAGGCTTGCACGATTTGGTCCTGATGCAGGGTGCGTACTTCAATGCTCACGCGGGGGTAGCGTGCCAGGTGTTTTTCCAACACCAATGGCAAAAATTCGTGGCTGATGGCGGGAATGGCTGCCAGGCGCACATGGCCGTCGTCCACATGGCGCAGGTTGAGCGCCATGCGCTTGATCCCGTCGAGTTGGCGGTGAATGGCGGTGGACTCTTCAAACAGCACGCGCGCCTCGGGTGTGGGGGTCAACGTGCCCTTGTCCCGAATGAAGAGGGGGTAGCCCAGTTGTAGCTCGGTGTGGGAAATGGTCTTGCTCACGGCCGAGGGGGTGATGCAAATCAGGCGTGCGGCTGCGCTCATGTTGCCGGCCTGCATGACCGCCTGGAAGACTTCGAGTTGCCGGAGGTTCATGTCGGGAGGAGGGGTGCATGCGGATGAAATCGGGGCGGCAAGGGGTGTGAGTTTTATTCACACCTCCCGGCCAATTATGCATCGCTGCTGCGCCATAGGCTGGCTACGATCAGCCACCTTTGGCGTTCAGGCGCCAGGGTCACTGGAGTCGGTACCGCAGGAGGGCGTTGTCCATCCTGCGTCTGCCGTCGATGGATACACATAATTTTTCAAGAGACATTCCATGCAACTTACTTTAGAAATTCGCAAACTCGTGACGGGTTTGGGGCTGGCCGCATTGACATCGCTGGCGATGGCGCAGGCCGCCAAACCCCAGGTGGTGATTCTGGCGACCGGCGGCACCATTGCCGGCGCGGGCGCCTCGGCCTTGAACAGCGCCACCTATGCGGCGGCCAAGGTGCCTGTGGACAAACTGCTGGCCGGACTGCCCGAACTGGCCAACGTGGCGAATGTGCGTGGTGAGCAAGTCTCGCAAATTGCCTCGGAAAGTTTCAACAACGAAACCCTGATGAAGCTCGGCAAGCGTGTGTCGGCGCTGGTCAAGCTAGCGGATGTGGATGGCGTGGTGGTGACCCACGGCACCGATACGCTGGAAGAGACCGCCTACTTCCTGAACCTGGTGATCCACACCAACAAGCCCATCGTGGTGGTCGGCTCCATGCGTCCCGGCACCGCGTTGTCGGCAGACGGTGCCTTGAACCTGTTCAACGCGGTCAGCGTGGCCGCCAGCAAAGACGCTGCCGGCAAGGGTGTCCTGGTCACAATGAACGACGAGATCAACAGCGGTCGCGATGTTGCCAAGCTGATCAACATCAAAACCGAAGCGTTCAAGAGCCAATGGGGACCGCTGGGCATGGTGGTCGAAGGCAACAACTACTGGTTCCGTGCGCCCGTGAAGCGCCATACCTCGCAGTCGGAGTTCAACATCGATGATTTCGACACCCTGGCACCTGTGGAAATTGTGTACGGCTACGGCAATGTGTCCACCGTGGCGACCGAGGCCGTGGGCAAGTCCGGCATCAAGGCGCTGATCCACGCCGGCACCGGCAACGGCTCGGTTGCGGACCGTGTGGTTCCTGCACTGCAAGGCGTGCGTGCCAAGGGCATTCAGGTGATCCGCTCGTCCCGCGTGCCTGCCGGCTTTGTCTTGCGCAATGCGGAGCAGCCCGATGACAAATACGACTGGGTGGTGGCACATGACCTGAACCCGCAAAAGGCGCGTATTTTGGCCGCCGTGGCACTGACCAAGACCAACGACAGCAAAGAGCTGCAGCGCATTTTTTGGCAGTATTGATCGCGCCTCTTTTCTTTTGAATTGAAGCCACTGCGTCGCAATGAGACCGGGACATGGCTCTTGCATCGCCATGTCGCCGGCATGCATCTAAACCTTTGAGATGCTATTGATTCAGTAGCTGGCCGCGCAGATTCCGCAAGGGCTACGCGGCTTTTTCTATTGGAAAGCCCACATCCGCACAGGATCAGGGGATGACCAAAGAAATTTGGGGTCTGAAACAGTCCATGAGCAAGTCGGTTCTGTTGTAAACCGAGCTGCAACGTGCCTGTTTTCACGTGGGCATTAGCTTGATGCAATATTTGCATGGGATTTTTGGGTAAACCCTAGGCAGCCCAGGTTCTCAGGAGAACTACAGTTCCCGTGTCTGACCAACCACCCAGTTTCCAGGTTTTTTGATGAGCCGGCTGCGGCCCTTGAACCCGAGTAGGTGGGTGAGGTACTCGACGTCCTAGTGACCCTGGCCAAGGAGGGAATGACCGTGATGGTTGTTCCCATGAAATTGGCTTTGCGCTCAAGCTAGGTCACCGCGTCATCTTCACGACGTTTTTGAACAAGATTTTGCAGGGGTGACCTGCCCCACAAAGCGCATACCGGATATACCTATGTTTAACTCACTCTCGCTGGCCCGACGGCTTTCTTTCGGCTTTATCAGCGTGCTTGTTCTGCTTCTGGCCATCGCAATATCCAGCGCCTATGCACTGCGCCTTTTGGGAAACAGTGTGGAGCAAATTGTCCAGGTGGACAACCTCAAGACCCGGTTGGCGAATGAGTTGATGGGCAGCATCAGCGAGTTGGCCATTCGGGCACGATCGGTCACCTTGTTCACCCAAATGGACCGCAAGGCACTGGACCTGGAGATGCAATCCGCCAAGGCCGCGATGGGCTCGTTTGCCAAAACAGAAACTGCTCTCGCCGCACTGTTGACCAGTGGACAGGGCAACCCGCAGGAGGTTGCGCTCATGGCAGACATCTCGAAGACCGCCAAAACGGTGTTTCCTGAGGTCACCGCCGCATTGGCACAGGCAGATGATGGAGACACGGTGGCTGCTGTATTGAGCCTCATGAACCGGGTACGCCCCGCTGAACTGGAACTGCGCTCCAAGGTGAATTCACTCATTGATCTGCAAAGCAAGTTGACAGAGCTGGCCCGCATTGAAGCGCAGGCCCTTCAACGGGAGGCATTTGTCGTTGAGTCTGTCTTGGCGATCTCCGCTTTGATCTTGGGAGGCGTGATTGCCTGGCGAATCACCATCAGTGTGACTGCACCTGTTGCCAGAGCTGTGGTCGTCGCGGAGCGTATTGCCATGGGGGACTTGTCGTCCCAAGTGGAGGTTCGCATCTTTGACGAGACCGGTCGTTTGTTGCAGGCCATTGCCTCCATGCAGGACCGGTTGAAAGGCCTGGTGGGCGGTATCCGGCAATCGGCGGAGTCGATCAAGGTGGCAAGCGCCGAAGTCGCTTCGGGCAATCTGGATCTCAGTAACCGTACCGAAGAGGCGGCAAGCAGCTTGCAAGATACAGCGCACTCCATGGAAAGCCTGACCAGTATCGTTGCACAAACTGCGCAGTCCGCCCGCAAGGCGGATCAGCTGGCGAGTTCGGCCGCACAAGTCGCCGCCCGGGGCGGCGCGGTGGTGTCTGAAGTGGTCAGCACCATGGGCGAGATCAATGCCAGCTCATCCAGGATTGCGGACATCATCGCGGTCATCGACGGCATCGCGTTTCAAACCAATATCCTCGCGCTCAATGCCGCCGTTGAGGCCGCTCGGGCCGGAGAGCAAGGACGCGGTTTCGCCGTGGTGGCTTCCGAGGTGCGCACGCTGGCAGGCCGTTCCGCAGAGGCGGCCAAGGAAATCAAGGTGCTGATCAACGCCAGTGTGGAACGGGTTGAACGCGGCACCCGGCTGGTGGCAGATGCCGGCAAAACCATGCGCGAAATCGTGGATTCGGTTCAGTTGGTCACCACCACCATTGGTGAGATCACCGCGTCAGCCACGGAGCAAAGCGAGGGGATCAACCGCATCAACGCCGCCATTTCAGCGTTAGACGGTGTCACCCAACAAAACTCGGCGCTGGTCGAAGAAGGGGCGGCCGCAGCGGAAAGCCTGAAAGATCAGGCCGGGTCGCTGTCGGACGCGGTCAGCACGTTCAAGCTGGATCGCAAAGGCTTGGCAGACTCAAGCCCCGTGTCCAGGCAGCTCAGCATCGGTCGGGCATAGCGGCTTTTTATTCAAACCTACAAGCCCCGCTGCCACTGCGCCCTTAACCCGGCGGACTCCGGCCGGTTCATCGCGTTTTGGACTTCGGAGAGCAGCCGTTCCTTTTCCGCCCCCAGCACGCCTTTGAGCACCAGCCAGTTGGAGGCATGGTCGCTGCGGAACACGGTGCGTTTGAGTTCCAGCGCCTGCAGAAATTGCGCCATCTCGGCAAACAGTTCCTGCTGGTTCAACGGCTCCCATTGCGCAAACGCCTGGCGAAAACGCGCCTCGCCCTGGGGAAAGCTGACCACCAGGGTGGCTAGAAATTCCGGCTGCGTCAGGTTGATCAGACGGGCCGAGTTGGCGGCATGCTGCTGGGACAGCACTTGGCCGCCCAGCCCGTTGAGCAACATCACCGAGCGGCTGATGCCCGCTGCGCCCAGCTTGTCCAGCGCCTCGCGGGTGGACTCAAAGGTTTCGCCTTTGTTCACACTTTGCAGCACCTCGTCGTCGCCCGACTCGGCGCCGACATAGACCAGCGACAGGCCCGCCTCGCGAAGCTCTTTCAATTCCGCGACCGATTTGTTGCGCAGGTTGCGCGGCAGGCAGTAGCTGGAAATGCGCCGGACTTTGGGCAAGTTCTCTTTGATGGCCGCCAGCAAGGTCAAAAGCCGGCGGGTGGACAGCACCAGGGCATCACCATCGCCGAGAAACACGCGCTGCACCTCGGCGGCAAATTGTTCTCCGCAGCCCCGAATACTGGCCAGCATCTCGGCTTCGTCGCGCACCTGAAATTTCTTTTGCGGCGCGGTGTACATCTCGCAATAGGTGCACTGGTTCCAGGAGCAACCGTTGGTCACCGGCAGGATCAGCGACTGCGCTTCGCTGGGCGGGCGAAACACCGGGTTGACGTAGTGGATGGGAAAAGCGGGGTTCATGCTCATCATTGCGCTTCAGGTCTGGGGACGGTTCGTCCCAATTTACTATATTTTTGATAGCTGCTTGTGCCCTTTTTATAAGGGCTAGAAGCCATTTCCTTATAAATTTCAGTCATTTTCAGGACCTGTGCCAAGCGTTGCGCCGGGCTGCCTGTCAGGCTTTGCCATGGCCCGGTGTTTAGGGCCATTTCGCGTTCCAGTATCACTTGCACCGCCGAGCGGGCCTGTGCGCCGTCGCGCTGTAGCCCATCAGCCTGCCAGGGAAAATCGGGCTGCAGGAACAGCGTCAAGGCGTAACGCTGTTGTGCACTGCGTGCCAGCGGGTACAAGGAATCGTCGCTAAACACATAGTCGCTGTACACCGCGGTGAGCAGGGGCGCGGTGTCGCACACCACCCAGGCCAGTCCTTGGGCCTGGGCTTGGGCCAAGGCGGCTGTTTCAGCAGCTTGCTGCTGCTCGGCAATGTGGCTTTGTTCTTCGCGCTGGGGCGTGCGACCGTGCTGGATACAAAAATGTCGCAAATACTCGGGCACCCAAACGGCGGGCAGGACCGCCGCCAAGGCTTGGGCCAAGCTGGTTTTACCCGTGCATTCGGCCCCCAGCAGGCAGAGCAGGCGCGGTGTCATGCCAGTGGCGTCTGCTGAAAACGCCGCAACCAGGCCCACCAGCCCCAGCCAGCCAAGCCCAGAAACAAGCCATACAGCACGGCGGTCAGGGTCAGGTCTTTATAGAGAAACAAAGGGATGCTGGCAGCATTGACCAGCACCCAGACCGGCCAGTTGGCAATGAATTTGCGGCCCAGCAAATAGGTGCCCACCACGCTGCCTGCCGTCACAAAGCCGTCCGCCCAGGCGACCGTGGAATCGGTGACGCGCTGTAAAACCCAGGTGCAAAGCAGCCACAACACGACCCAAATCAGGGCACTGCGCAGCACGCCTCCAGCGGGCAAGCGGGCCAAGGCCAAGCCTGCATCGCCTGCGCTGCGTTGGCCTCGCAGCCACTGCCACCAGCCCCACACTGCGGTCAGTGCAAAGAACACATTCACACTGCCTTCGCCATACAAGCCACTGGCATAAAACAGCCAGGCGTACAAAGCGCTGGCGGCCAGGGTCAGCGGCCAGCCCCAGTGAATTTCCGCCACGTTGCAGGCGATATTGGCCAGCGCCAGCACAAAAGCCAGCACCTCCAGCCAGGTCACGGGTGTACTGAGCAGGGTAAAGGCGGTGTCGAACATGTGCAGCCTGGTGTCAGAAACCCACCGTCACGCTGGCTTTGAACGTGCGCGGGGTCGAGGCAAACAGATAAGTCCCACCCCAGGCGGTGGTGGGCGCTTCGCGCCAGTAGCTGCGGTCGGTCACGTTGTCCACGCCCAGGCGCCATTGCACGCTGCGCTTACCCCAGTTTTGCACCAGGCTGGCACCCAGATCCAGCTGCCAGGCATCGGGCAAGCGGGTTTGGCCGTCGCTGGTGGCAGGTTTGCCGCTCTCAAAACTGAACAGCCCATTGACCGAGGCCCCGGGCCATGCCGCCAATTTGTAGTCACTGAACAGCGACAGCTTGCGCTGCGGCACATTCACGACACGCTGGTCCAGCAAAGTTGCGTCGGCAGAGGTGATGTAGCGGGCATCCAGCAAGGCCAGGCTGGCTTGTAGCGACCACAGGGTAGTCAACTGGCCATTGGCGGCCAGCTCCAGACCGTTATGACGCGCTACTTTGGCCCCGGCAACACTCGTGGTTCCCACTATGGCGGAATACGGCTTGTCAATCTGGAACAGGGCCGCACTCAACTGCAAGCGCGGCTGCGCTTGCCATTTCACACCCAGTTCGCGTTGGGTACTCACCAAAGCCGGCAGAACTTCACCCGCATTGGCGAATGCAGGGCGGTTAGGCACCACTTCAGCCTCGACGCCCTGGCCCCAGGAGGCATACAGCGTGGTCGTGGGGAGCACATTCCAACTCAGCGCCGCCCACGGCGTGGTGACGGTTTGAGCCAGGGAGGTCGCTTCCGTGCCATTGGTCTTGGCGCTGCTGCGCTGCAGCTGGCTGGTGCGCAAACCCAGCACGCTCTGCAGGGTCGGCGTTACATCCGTGACCACCGATGCGTATACATCCAAGGCGCGTTCACGCGTATTGGTGTTTAGTACCGGGGTTGGGGTGGCAGTCGTCGGTACTGGTATCGGTTGATAAATGTTGGTCGTGCCCAACCATTCGTAGGTTTGCGTCGCGGTCAGATCAGCACTCACGCTGCGTCCCGACAGCCCGAGGGTGAGGCGGTGCGCCAGGCCGAGGGCCGTTACAGGGCCTTGCAAGCGCGCATCCCAAGCCCATGCATTTCGCACCTCGCCTTCGCTGCGGTAGTCGTACATGTCCACATCGCCATTGGCACACAGGCCGGGGTAAACGGCGGGGGCTGCATTGCTGCAGCCATCCGGAAAAGCCAGGCGGTCATCGGTCAAGGTGCGCTGCACGCCCAGCGCTACGCGGCTGCTCCAGCCCTTGGACAACTTGGTATTGACGGCCAGTTGGGCCACGGTGCTGGTCGATTCATAGGGTTGCGACCAGCTTTGGTTGTTCAGGTTCAAACGCGGGTTGATTTTGCTCAGGTCAGGCAAGGTGTCGCCCACACCGTCGCCATTGGTGTCCAGCAGACCAAGTCCGGGCACGGAAGGCTGGCGCTTGTGGTTGTATTCGAGATCCGCCGCCCAGGTGCTGTCGCGGCCCAGCTTGCCGGCCAACGCCACGGCCAGCAATTCACGCTGGCCATTGGCTGCGTCCATGTGCGGATGCAAGGCTTCGGTTGCCACATTCACGCGCACGCCGACCTCGCCCCAATGGCCGTTGGTGTCCAGATGCAGGGTGTTGCCGCCGCGCTCATCCAGTCCCAGCGTCACATTGCTGAAGGCTTCGGATTGCGGCACTTTGGTGACCCAGTTGACGAGGCCACCGGGGGCTGAGACGCCTTGCTGCATGCCCGAGATGCCTTTGAGGACTTCAGCACGTTCCTTGTTTTCGATCGCCAGCGGCGCATGGTTGGGCAGCGCCAGACCGTTGCGCTGGTAGTTGTTGTTCTGGTCCAGCACAAAACCGCGCACCGAGAGGCTTTCTAGGTAGCCGGTGGTGTTGTAACTGTCGGCCAGCGAGGCATCCAGCTTGACCAGCTGCGACAGGGTGCGCGTGTCCGTGGCCGCCAGCAAATCCGCACCCAACACACTGACACTCTGAGGCGCGCGGGCCAAGCGCAAACCCAGGCCGCTCACATCGGCCTGTTCCGCATCCAGCACGGGGGCTGTTTTATCGGACACGGTCACGGTGGCTAACTGGCCGCTTGGAGTTTGCGCCAGCAGTGGGGCACTGAAACACATGGCCAGTACAGCGGCGGCGGTGGAAGAGAGCGGAAAAATGGATGGGTGTGCCATAAACAAATGTGGTGTGTGCGCTCGGACAGCGGCACCGCCACCGACACCCCGCTTGAGCGGATCGTTTTGGCATTTGCACGCTTCCTTGCGCAAGAATTACCTTGGTCAAGTACCAGGGTGTACTCTCAGCCAACTGCTGTGAAAGCAGCCAGCACCCCTAGCGTTGGGGGCATTGTAATTGGCGGCTCAACCAAAGAACCAGTAGCACACCCCGATGGATGCCAGCACGCCGGACAGATCGGCCAGCAGCGCGCAGCCCACGGCATGGCGCGCCCGCTGGAGGCCGACCGAGCCGAAGTACACCGCCAGCACATAAAAGGTGGTTTCAGTGCTGCCTTGCATC
>JAZKHK010000008.1:0-4566 GCA_040385425.1 Pseudomonadota bacterium
GGCTGAACTGGTAGTCGCTGCCGGGGCGCGCTTCCTTGTAGAGGCGGGGCGCGGTTTCCAGATTGTGGTTCATCACATCCGGCGGGGCGGCCTTGAAAATCTCCAGGGCTTTCTCATCGCGGCCGCGGAAGTCGGGCACCAGCACCTCGATCTGGGTGGTGGGCGAGAGTTCTCGGATCTGCGTGATGCAATCGACAAAATGCTGGGCGCCGCCGTCGCGCAAATCATCGCGGTCCACGCTGGTGATGACCACGTATTTGAGCTTGAGCTGGGCAATGGTTTTGGCCAGGGTGGCGGGCTCGTTCACATCCAGCGGGTCGGGGCGGCCATGGCCGACATCGCAAAACGGGCAGCGGCGCGTGCACTTGTCGCCCATGATCATGAAGGTGGCCGTGCCTTTGCCGAAGCACTCGCCAATGTTGGGGCAGGAGGCTTCCTCGCACACCGTCACCAGTTTGTTGGCGCGCAAGGTGTCCTTGATTTCATAAAAACGGGTGCTGGGCGAGCCGGCCTTGACGCGAATCCAGTCCGGCTTTTTCAGCATCTCGCCCTGCACCACCTTGATCGGGATGCGCGACAGCTTGGCAGCGGCTTTCTGCTTGGCCGAGGGGTCGTAGTTTTCCGTGGTTTGGGCTTCGCGGACAGTCGGGTTGGCGGCGGTGTCGTCGTGGCTATGACTCATGGTGCGTATCGGTGGTGAGAGCGGCGTCAGGGCGCCAGATAGGTTGCGAGCTTGTGGCCCAGGATGTCGGCAGCATCAGCCCACGCGACGGAGACGCCGATTGTAGAAAGGTCCACCGTTTGCAAGCCTGCGTAACCGCAAGGGTTAATGCGCAAATAAGGTTCCAGGTCCATCGCCACATTGAGCGCGACGCCGTGGTAGGTGCAATTGCGGCTGACCTTGATGCCTAAAGCGCCGATTTTGCCCAGACCGGTGAAGTCGGGGGCATTTCCGGCTGCGCTGTTGGCTTTGGACGGGCGCTGGGGCAGCTGGGCGTGTGAAAAAGGATCGTCCAGCCGCACATAAATGCCCGGCGCGCCCGCCACCCGGTGCCCGGTCACGCCAAAGTGCGCCAGCGTGCGGATCACGGCCTCTTCAACCCGGTACACGTATTCCTTGACGAAATAGCCCGCGCGTTTGAGGTCGATCAGCGGGTAGCCCACCACTTGGCCGGGGCCGTGGTAAGTGACCTGGCCGCCGCGGTTGGTCTGCACCACGGGGATGTTGGCGGGGTTGAAGATGTGCTCTGCCTTGCCCGCCAGCCCTTGCGTGTAAACCGGGTTGTGCTCACAAATCCATAGCTGGTCACGCACGTCAGACGGGGGCTGCAGGCCTCTTTGGCTTGTAAACGCCTGCATCGCCTCGTAGGTTGGCAGGTAGTCCACGCGGCCGAGGTTTTTTGGCTGAATCTCCACGGCGGGTTACAGCACGACTTTGACCATCGGGTGCGTGCTCAGCGTGCGGTACAGCTCGTCGAGTTGCTCGCGGCTGGTGGCGGTCACGGTGATGGTCACGCCGAGATACTTGCCACCTTTGCTTTCGCGTAACTCGATGGTGCTGGCGTCAAACGCGGGGTCAAACTGGTGGGCGACCATGGTGATGGCATGCACCAGGCCTTCCACTTTGAGGCCCATGACTTTGATGGGAAATTGCGACGGGTACTCGATGAGCGACTCGGCGGGCGGGATGAGGGGGTTGACAGGTGTTGACACGGTGATTTGAGGTAGTTGAGCGGGAGGTTTCAGGAGGTGGCGGACACGCCCAGGCACGTCTGTTGCTTGGCTTGCTGGTAGCCCGCGAACAGTTGCGCATAAATCGGACCGGGCACGCCGTTGCCAACGGGCTGGCCGTCCAGCGTGGTGATGGCCAGCACTTCTTTGGTGGCGGAAGACAGGAGCAACTCGTCGGCATTCAGGACTTCATCGCGGCTGATGCGGCGCAACTCAAAGCCGATGCCTTGGGCGCAGCACATCTCTTCAATCATGCCGTAGCGAATACCTTCCAGCACAAGATGATCTTTGGGCGGACCCATCACCGTACCGTTTTTGACGACCCAGACATTGCTGGCGGCGGCTTCGCTTAAAAAACCGTCGCGGAACATCACGGTCTCCACCGCGCCCGCATCAAAGCTGATCTGGCGGGCAAAAACCGCCCCCAGCAAACTGGTGCTTTTGATATGTGCTTTCTCCCAGCGAAAGTCGTCTGCCGTTACGCAGGCGACGCCCTGGCTGCGCTGGGCATCACTCGGAGGCGTCATCACATTGGTCATGATGAAAACCGTGGGCGTGAGGTCGGTCGGCATCACATGGTCGCGCATCGCCACGCCGCGCGTGATCTGGATGTACACCAGTTGATCAATATCTTGCGTGCTGGCGCCTTGGGATTGCGCGTAATCGGCGACCAATTTGAGAGCCACATCGGCCCATTGCGCAGGTGTCATCGGGTTGGCAATGTGCACTTCAGCCAGGCTGCGATCAAGTCGCGCCATGTGCTGGTCAAACCGGAATAGTTTGCCGCCATAGACCGGGACAACTTCATAAACGCCGTCGCCAAAAATAAAACCACGGTCCATCACGCTGATCTTGGCGTTGGGGAGTTGCGTGAATTCGCCGTTGAGGTAGCAGGGTAAAGGGGGCAAGGTATGCATTGTTCAATTATCGTTGCCCAAGGTCAAAAACCCTGGGTTTCTACGTATAATCCGAGGCTTTGCGGCAATCGCCGTTCGTAACTCACGTGTAACCTGCGTGTAATTTGAGATGCCGATAATTACATCTGTTCCCGAATTTGACGCAGATGAGTCCGAAGAGCTGGAGTTCAAGCGGCTAACTGCCGAAGAGGCGCAAGCCTTGCGTGAACTTAACCCTTCGGTGTCGCCTTGGCGAATCGTCGGTGTGCAGGTGTTGGTTGGCTTGCTGGCAACTTTGGTTGCCTGGGGTTTGACTGGCAAGTCGGAGTCGGCTTGGTCGGCTGCGTATGGTGCGTTGGCAGTGATTATTCCTGCAGCACTGTTTGCGCGTGGTTTGAAGAGTCAGTTTTCGTCGATTAACGTTGCGACTGCTGTCTTTGGTTTTTTTGTGTGGGAAGCGATCAAGATCGCCGTGAGTGTTGGGCTGCTTTTTGCGGCTCCCCGGCTGGTTGCGAATCTGGATTGGTTGGCATTGCTGATTAGCTTGATCGTGACCTTGAAGGTTTATTGGGTGGCGCTATTAATGCGGCCGAAACGAAACAAATTAAAGAGTTAACAATGTCCGCAGAAGCAAACGCTCCGTCAGCCAGTGACTATATTGTTCACCACCTTACACATTGGCAAAACAAGCCGCAGACAGAAATCGTTGATTTCTCCGTCTTCAATATTGATTCACTTTTCTTTTCAATTCTGCTGGGTGTAGTGGGTTGCTTCTTCCTCTGGAAGGCCGCGCGCACTGCAACCTCTGGCGCGCCGGGTCGTTTCCAGGCTGCTGTTGAGATCCTGATGGAAATGGTTGATGGACAGGCCAAGGCCATTGTTCACAATGCCAATAGCCGCAAACTGGTGGCTCCTTTGGCACTTACTGTGTTTGTGTGGATTTTCTTGCTCAATGCAATGGATTTGCTGCCGCTTGACCTGCTGCCTACGATCTGGGGCTGGATCTACGGTGCTGCCGGACATGATCCTCATCACGCTTATCTGCGTGTGGTACCGACGGCTGATCTTTCGGTGACCATGGGTCTGTCAGTTTCTGTTTTGTTGATCTGCCTTTTCTACAACATCAAGATCAAGGGTATGGGCGGCTGGGCGCATGAGTTGGTTTCTGCGCCATTCGGCACCAGCAAGAATCCGGTTTTCGCAGTCATTCTGGCGGTGGTTAACATTGCCGAGCAATTGATTTCGTTCACAGCCAAGACGGTCTCGCATGGCATGCGACTGTTTGGCAATATGTATGCAGGCGAGTTGGTATTCATGCTGATTGCCTTGCTGGGTGGTTCGTGGGCTTTCTCTGCAGAGCCTGGGAGCCTGATGCTCTTGTTGTTGCACGTGGTGGCTGGTTGGGCGTGGGCGGTGTTCCACATCATCATCATCTTGTTGCAAGCTTTTGTGTTCATGATGCTGACTTTGGTCTACATCGGGCAGGCGCACGACGCGCATTAATTTTCGGTTTGGTTTTGTTTTTTGTTTTTTAGTTAATTTAGGAGTGAATCATGGAAGTTATTAGTTTTGCTGCTCTGGCTGCTGGTTTGATCATTGGTCTGGGCGCCCTGGGTGCTTGTATCGGTATCGGCATCATGGGTAGCAAATACCTTGAAGCAGCTGCTCGTCAGCCTGAACTCATGGGTGAACTCCAAACCAAGATGTTTGTGTTGGCTGGTCTGATTGACGCTGCGTTCATTATCGGTACTGGTATTGCTCTGTGGTTCGCTACTGCCAACCCGTTCCTCGCTCAAATCGCACGTTTGGTCAAGTAAGCCTTTCCTGCAACACCTCGTTGAGGGAGATTAACTGTGAACATTAATGGAACTCTGATAGCGCAAGCCATCGTCTTCGCATTGCTGGTGCTGTTCACGATGAAATTCGTGTGGCCGCCCAT
>JAZKHK010000009.1:0-20167 GCA_040385425.1 Pseudomonadota bacterium
AGCGTGACCTTGTGCATCATTGTGAGTTTGCGGTCGATCCCGTAGATCAGGCCCATTTGCAGCACGGTGGCAGCCATCAGAACGCCGGTGCCTACGTAAATGTCGTAGGTTTTGTAAGCGCCGAAAAACAGCAGGATGGGGAAGAAGTCGATCAGTATTTTCATGTGGGGGTGAAGTTTAACGAGGCGGAGTTCATGCAGTAGCGCAGTCCGGTCGGCGCCGGGCCGTCTTCAAACACGTGGCCCAGGTGCGCGCCACAGTCGGCGCAGTGCACTTCGGTGCGGCGCATTCCCAGCTTGCCGTCCGTTTTGGTGTCCACCGCCGTCTCGTCAATCGGCTGGAAATAGCTGGGCCAGCCGCAGCCGGCGTTGAACTTGGCATCGGATTCAAACAGGGGTTTGTCGCAGCAAATGCACTTGTAGATGCCCTCGGCCGTGTTGCCTTCGAGGCGGCCGGTGTAGGCGCGCTCAGTCGCTTCATGGCGCGTGACCTCAAAGGCCACAGGCTCGGCACCTTTTTCTTTCAGAAGGGCTTGCCACTCGGCGTCGGTTTTTTCAATTTTGTAGGTCATGGTGCTGCTCACGGGTTGAAAAAGGCTCAAGAACTGCAACTGATTTCAATGCCGGCGGCCCAATCAGGCGGAAAACCGGCGTAATCTTCAAAACCGGGGTGCTCCTCAAAAGGCGATTCAAGCAAAGTCAACAAAGTATCGACTTGAGAAAAGTCTTTAAGTTTCGCTTTTCGGATGGCCTGTTCACCCAAATGGTTGCGCAAAACGAATTTTGGGTTCGTTTTAAGCATCAAATCGACCGCTAGCCCGCGTGGAATATGCATATGTCGCTCTGAATAACGTAGCAGCCAGGCGTCAATGGCCGGGCGATCCAGAAACAGGTCGCGCACCGCTTCGGTCGCGCTACCCCCTTGGGAATGGCTCAGGCGCCGCCAGAAGATGGTGTAGTCCACCCGGTCCTGGCCCAGCAGCTTCAGGATGTCTTCAATCAGCGTGCGGTCCTGTGCCGACGTCTCGGGGGCCTTATCGCTTTCAACATCCACCAGCCCCAGCTTGGCGCGCATCAGTTTTTCCAGCACGGCGGGGAACACCGTTTTGTAGGACGCGGCGAGGGCCAGCTCCTGTGTGCCGATCAGCGGCAACAGCGCTTCTCCCAGGCAATAGAGGTTCCAGTAAGCGATGCTGGGCTGTTTGTTGAACGCGTAGCGCCCTTGGTCGTCGGAATGGTTGCACACATGGCCGGGGTCGTAAGCGTCCAGAAACTGGAACGGGCCGTAGTCGATGGTCAGGCCCAGAATGCTCATGTTGTCGGTGTTCATGACGCCGTGGCAGAAGCCCACGGCCTGCCACTGCGCCACCATGGTGGCCGTGCGAACGCTGACCGCCTCCAGCAAGGCCGCATACGGGTTGCCGGCAAATTGCTCTCCGGTGCGGCATTCAGGATAAAAACGGTCAATCACGTAATCGGCCAGAACCTTGAGCTGCGCATGTTGGCCGCGATGCGAAAAATGCTCAAAGTGGCCAAAGCGCACAAAACTCGGCGCCACCCGTGTCACCACCGCCGCCGTCTCGATGGCTTCGCGTCGTACCGGCGCATCCGAGCCAATCACGCATAAGGCGCGCGAGGTGGGAATGCCCAAACCTTCCATCGCCTCGCTGCACAAAAACTCGCGGATGCTGGATCGCAACACGGCGCGGCCGTCGCCCATGCGGGAGTAGGGCGTGAGCCCGGCGCCCTTCAGCTGGATCTCCATGCCACTTTCAGTTTCACCGAGCAAAATGGCCCGGCCATCACCCAGTTGTCCTGCCCATTGGCCAAATTGATGACCGCTGTACACGCTGGCCAAAGGCTGGGTGCCTGACAGGGGGCTGTTGCCAGCGAGCACTTCCAGCAACTCGGGGGAGGTCAGCCACGATGCCTTCAGGCCCATTTCGCGGGCCAAGGATGGGCTGCGCCCCACCCAGTAGGGCGCGGGCAAAGGCTGGGGTGCCAGGGCGGTGTAAAAATGTTTGCCTAACTGGGCAAAGCTGTTGCGCCAAGTCACTTCCACGTCGAGTAGGGGGGGATGAGGGGTCGTGATGGTCATGAAAGAATTGTCTCGCAGCCCGGCTGTGCACAGAGATTGAAGGGTTATCGGCATGGCAAGAACGAGCCCTGCATGTCTGTGTCGTGCTAGAGAGAAGCTCCTAAATTGCCCTAAAAACCGAAGTACCATGCACATCCCGTTTCACCGCATTTCAGGAGTTCATTCATGCTGGGATTGATGCAAAACCACCCCTTGTTGATTTCGTCGCTGATCGAGTTTGCTGATCGTCACCATGGCGAAGGCGAGGTTGTGTCACGCCGGGTGGAAGGTGATATCCACCGCAGCACCTACAAGGATGTGGCCCGGCGCGCGCGCCAGGTGGCCAATGGCCTGGACGACTGGAAACTGGAATTCAGCGACCGGGTGGCGACGCTGGCCTGGAACGGCTACCGCCATCTGGAGTTGTACTACGGCGTGAGCGGGTCGGGCCGGGTTCTGCACACGCTCAATCCGCGCCTGCACCCCGACCAGATTGTCTGGATCATCAACCACGCTGAAGACGCAGTGCTGTGCTTTGACATGACCTTTCTGCCGATTGTCAAAACCATTCACAGCCGCTGCACCACGGTCAAGCACTTTGTGGCGCTGTGCGATGCCGACAAGCTGCCGGCTGACAGCGGCATTCCCGATCTGGTGAGCTATGAAGCCTGGATCGGCAGCAAATCCAGCACGTACGCCTGGCCTTTGTTTGATGAAAACGCGGCGTCGAGCATGTGCTACACCAGCGGCACCACGGGCAACCCCAAAGCGGCTCTGTACAGTCACCGCTCCACGCTGCTGCACGCGCTCTCAAGCGCCTTGCCGGATTCCCTGAACATGAGTGCGCGCGAATCTGTGCTGCCGGTGGTGCCCATGTTCCACGTCAACGCCTGGGGCTTGCCGTATTCAGCGGCCATGACGGGCGCCAAACTGGTGTTTCCAGGGCCGGCCATGGATGGCAAGTCGATTTACGAGTTGATCGAGAGCGAAAAAGTCACTTTTGCGTCCGGGGTGCCGACCGTGTGGCAAATGTTGTTGAGCCACATGCAAGCCGGCGACTTGCGTTTCACCACGCTCAAGCGCACGGTGATTGGCGGCTCGGCCTGCCCGCCGGCCATGATCACAGCGTTCAACGATGTCTATGGCGTGGAGGTGCTGCATGCCTGGGGCATGACGGAAATGTCGCCGCTGGGCACGGTCTGCAACCTCAAAAACAAACACATGGCCATGACGTCCGAAGACAAAATGAAAGTCCGCCTGAAACAAGGCCGGGGACTCTTTGGCGTCGATATGAAGATTGTGGACAGTGAAGGCCAGGAGCTCCCCTGGGATGGCAAGGCCTACGGCGACCTGCTGGTCAAGGGACACTGGATTCTGAGCGAATATTACAAAGGCGAAGGTTCCCCGCTGGTGGACGGCTGGTTTCCCACCGGCGACGTGGCCACGATCGATGCCGACGGCTACATGCAGATCACCGACCGCAGCAAAGACGTCATCAAGTCCGGCGGCGAATGGATCAGCTCGATTGACGTGGAGAACATCGCCATGGGCCATCCGGCGGTGGCGATGGCAGCCTGTATCGGTATGAAGCACCCCAAATGGGATGAGCGGCCCATCATCGCCGTGCTCAAGAAACCGGGTTTTGACGTGACGCGCGAAGAATTGCTGCAGTTCTACGTCGGCAAAACGGCCAAGTTCCAGATCCCGGACGATGTGGTGTTTGTCGATGAAATGCCCATGGGCGGGACCGGCAAGATGCAAAAAGCCAAGCTGCGGGTGCTGCTGCAGGACTACAAACTGCCCGACGCCTGATTCTAATTTTGGAGTTCCTCGCCATTTCGTTATTGAACGGCATCAGCTACGGCTTGCTGCTGTTCATGCTGAGTTCGGGCCTGACGCTGATTTTCAGCATGATGGGCGTGTTGAATTTCGCACACGCCTCGTTCTACATGCTGGGCGCTTATTTCGGCTACACCGTGACCGCCATCCTGGGCTTCTGGCCCGCCTTGCTGCTGGCGCCTGTGGGTGTGGGGTTGCTGGGCGCGGCCTTTGAGCGTTATTGCCTGCGCCGGGTGCACCGCTTTGGTCATGTGCCCGAGCTGCTCATCACCTTTGGCCTGAGTTACATCATTCTGGAGCTGGTGCAGCTCATTTGGGGCCGCAGCTCGGTGGATTACCGGGTGCCGGTCGTGCTGGAGGGGCCTTTGTTCTCGCTCTTCGGCGCGCAGTTTTCCATGTACCGCGCTTTCATGATGGGGGTGGCGCTGCTGATGTTCGGTTTGATCTGGCTGTTGATGAAGAAAACCCGCATCGGTCTGGTCATTCAGGCGGCCTTGACGCACCCGGAGATGGCTCAGGCGTTGGGGCATAACGTGCCGCGCGTGTTCATGCTGGTGTTTGGCGGCGGTTGTGCACTGGCGGGGCTGGCGGGCGTCATTGGCGGCAATGCCTTTGTGACCGAGCCGGGCATGGCCTTGTCGGTCGGGGGCGTTGTTTTTGTCGTGGTGGTGGTGGGCGGCATGGGCTCGCTGGCCGGGGCATTTCTGGCTTCGCTGTTGATCGGGGTGCTGCAGACTTTGGCCGTCGCGGTGGCTGCTTTCAGTCAGATTGCGCCCGTTTTGCCTTATCTGTTGCTGGTGTTGACCCTGGTTTTTCGGCCCAGGGGACTGCTTGGTACGCGGGAAACCTGAGTCATGCGGCGCACCCTGATCTGGTCCCTGTTTGCTCTTGCTTTGTTGATCGCCCCGGTGCTGTTCACCAGCAGCCTGAGCCAGACTCTGTTGAGCCAGATGGGGATCGCCATCATTGCGTGCCTCAGTTACAACATCTTGCTGGGGCAGGGCGGGATGTTGAGTTTCGGGCACGCGGTTTATTCCGGCATGGGTGCATTTTTGGCCATTCATACCCTCAACGGGGTCACTGGCGGCTGGCCCTTGCCCGTGAGCCTGATCCCGCTGGCAGGCGGTTTTGGCAGCCTGTTGGTCGCGCTCCTGTTGGGCTGGGTTACCACCAAAAAAGCAGCAACCCCTTTTGCCATGATCACCCTGGGCATGGGCGAACTGGTGTGGGCCACGGCGCTGATGTTTCCGGATTTTTTTGGCGGCGAGGGCGGGGTTTCGGGCAACCGTGTGGCCGGTGCCCGGCCTTTCGGGATCACGTTCGGGCTGCAGATCGAGTTGTATTACCTGATCGCCGTTTACACCTTTGCCTGTACGATCTTGATCTTTGCGTTTACCCGTACGCCCTTGGGCCGGCTGCTCAACGCGGTGCGCGACAACCCCGAACGGGTGGCGTTCATCGGTTACGACCCGCAGACGGTGCGCTACTTTTCCTTCGTCATTGCGGCCTTTTTTGCCGGTATTTCGGGCGGTCTGGCGGCACTCAATTTTGAAATCGTCACCGCCGACGTGGTCAGCGGCTACCGCTCCGGGGCCTATTTGCTGTTTACTTTTCTGGGTGGGACTACCTTCTTTGTCGGGCCGATCATCGGGGGCATTCTGATGGTGCTGGCGTTTGTCCTGTTGTCGGCGTTCACCAAAGCCTGGCTCCTGTATTTGGGCTTTGTTTTTGTGCTCATGGTGATGCTGGCACCGGGCGGCGTGGCCTCGCTGCTCATGCTGCATTGGCGGGTGCTGGTGTCGGGACGTTGGCGCACGCTCTGGGGCAGCTATGGGATGCTGGTCTTGACGGCAGGCGTGGTGCTGCTGGGCGGGTCCGCCATGATCGAGATGCTTTACCACCTGCAGCTCGATGCCGCTCTCGGTTCGACGATGAAATTCATGGGGGTGATGCTGGACGCCAAAGGGCTCAGCTACTGGCTGGGCGCCGCCCTGGTCATGTTGAGCGGACTCGGGCTGTTTGAACTGAGCCGTCGCCAGTTTTGCCGCAAATGGGCGCAGGTTCAGACCCGCACCGACCATGACATCTTGCAGGGGGCAAAGCCATGACCCCGGCGCTGGAACTCAAAAACCTGCGCAAAAACTTTGGCCAGACCGAGGTCATTCGCGGCATTGATCTGGCGGTGGCGGCGGGTGAGCGGGTCGGCATCATCGGCCCCAACGGCGCGGGAAAATCCAGCTTGTTCAACCTGATCAGTGGCCGCCATGAACCCAGCAGCGGCGACATCTTGCTCCATGGTCAACGGCTCAACGGAAAAAAACCGTTCGAGATCAACCGCCTGGGACTGAGCCGCAGTTTCCAGATCACCCATGTGTTCCCCCAACTCAGTGTGTTTGAGAATTTGCGCTGCGGCGTGCTCTGGCGTCTGGGCTACAAATACACCTTCTGGAAGTTTTTGGCCGATCTGGACGATGCGAATGAGCAGACAACGGCTTTGATGGCCCTGGTCAAACTGGATGCCAAACGGGATGTGCTGGCGGCCAAGCTGAGCTATGCCGAGCAGCGTGCGCTGGAGATCGGCATCACCCTGGCCAGCGGCGCCAGCGTGATTTTGCTTGATGAACCCACGGCGGGCATGAGCCAGTCAGAAACGGCACGCTTCACTCAACTGATCAAGGACGTGACGGTCGGAAAAACACTGCTGACCGTGGAGCACGACATGGGCGTTGTCTTTGGGCTGGCCGACAAAATTGCGGTGATGGTGTACGGTGAAGTCGTGGCTTATGACACGCCGGACGCTGTTCGCGCCAACCGGGCCGTCCAGGAAGCCTACTTGGGAACCCATGCTCAAAGTTGAAAATCTGCACGCCGGTTACGGCAAGAGCAAGGTCTTGAACGGCGTTCAGTTCGAGGTCCGTCCGGGCGAAATCGTGGCGCTGATGGGGCGCAACGGCGCGGGCCGCTCAACGACCGCCAAAGCCATCATGGGGTTGATCGATGGCCAGGGTTCCCTGCTTTGGCGCGGGCAGGAGATTTTGGGCAAAAAAACCCATGAGATCGCCCATTTGGGCTTGGGGTATGTCCCCGAGAGTCGGGATGTTTTCCCCCATTTGACGGTCGAGCAGAACCTGCAACTGGGGCAAAAGAGCCGCCGCCCAAGCGGGCGTTGGACGCTGGACGATATGTACCGCCTGTTTGCGCCGCTTAAAGTGCGACAGCACGCGCAGGCGGGTGTCTTGTCGGGTGGCGAGCAGCAGATGCTCACGCTGTGCCGCACCCTCATGGGCGACCCGGCGCTGGTCATCATTGACGAACCCACCGAGGGCCTGGCACCCCAGATGGTGGAGCGGGTGGCGCATTACCTGATTGAGTTGAAAACCCGGGGGGTATCGGTGCTGTTGATTGAGCAGAAACTCACCATAGCCATGGCGATTTCAGACCGCTGTCTGGTCATGGGGCATGGCCGCATCGTCTTCACAGGCACGCCGAGCGCGTTGGAAAACGACAGTGCCACCCGCAAGGAATGGCTTGAAATTTAAGGCCTGAAAATTCAGAAGGCCTGATCCCAGCGAATCGACAAGCGGATCGCGGCGCTGATCAAGCCCACCATGCTGTACGTTTGCACAAAGTTGCCCCATTGTTCGCCGGTACGCAAGTCGATGTGTTCAGCCAGCAAGCCGTGAAGATTGCGGCAAGCCAATAGTTTTCCGAACAGTTCCCGCGCTTCCCCGCGCCGTTCCAGGGCGGCGAGGGCGTTGACATACCAGAACGTGCAGACCAGAAAAGCGTTCTCGGGTTCGCCGAAATCGTCTGTTTCAACATATCTGAAAATGAAATCGCCGCGACGCAAATCCTGTTCCACGGCCGTTACGGTGCTGGCAAAGCGCGGGTCGTTGGCCTCCAGGAAGCCGACTTCGACCAGCAGCAGCAGGCTGGCATCCATGGCCTGGCCTTCAAAGGTGGAGACGAAGGCGTTTCGCTCCTCGCTCCAGGCGCGTCGGCTGATGGTTTCGTGAATTTTCTTCGATTGCTCCCCCCAGTAGCTGGCGCGCTCGGCCAGCCCGAGCTGAATGGCGATCTTGGCCAGGCGGTCACAGGCCACCCAGCACATCACGGAAGAAAAGGTGTGCACGCGTGCGCTGCCGCGCAGTTCCCACAGGCCCGCGTCTGGCTGGTCATGGCAGCGCCAGGCCTGTTCGCCCAGGGGTTCGAGGCGGCGGAACAGGGCTTCATCGCCGCGCCGGGTCAGTCGCTGGTCAAAGAAAATGTGGGCGGCGGAAAGAATGGCCGAGCCATAGACGTCATGTTGCACCTGCCGATACGCCAGGTTGCCGATACGCACCGGCCCCATGCCGCGGTAGCCCGCCAGCGCCGGGACTTCTTCCTCCAGCAGTTCGGCCCGGCCATCGATGCCGTAAACCGGTTGCAGCGGACCGCCATTGGCATCGGCGGCAATATTGATGATGTACGCGAGGTAGCGTTCCATGGTGCGGGTGGCGCCCAGACGGTTCAGGGCGTTGACGACGAAATAACTGTCGCGCAACCAGCAAAAGCGGTAGTCCCAGTTGCGGCTGCTGCCCGCCGCCTCGGGAATGGAGGTGGTCATGGCGGCAACGATGGCGCCGGTATCGTCAAAAGCGTTGACCTTGAGGGTGATGGCGGCGCGGATCACCTCAGCCTGCCATTCAAATGGAATGGCGAGGTTGCGCACCCACTCGCGCCAGTATTGCGTGGTTTCTTCGAGAAAGCGGCGGCCGACCTCGCCCGTCGCCTCGTTGACTGTTTCGTCGGAGCCCAGCAGAAGCGTGACGGTGTCCTCCAGAAAGAATGATGTTTCCTGCATGATCGCGGTGAGCGATGCATCGGTGGTCAGTCGTAGCGTGAGCGCTGGTGCGACATAACGGATGTGGTTGCTGCCCCAGGTCATCGTCGGGCGGCCTGCGCCGTTGTCGCAGGCCGGGCGCACGCGCAGGGTCAAACGGGGGCTGCCGCCCAGCCGCCTCAAACGACGCACCAGCATCATGGGCCGAAACGTGCGCCCATGCTGGCCAAAGCGGGGCGCGAAGTCCGTGATCTCGACGGCGCCGCCATGGCTGTCATAAAGGCGCGTGACCAGAATCGCTGTATTTTCGAGATAGTGCTGCTCGGTCCGTTCGCAATCGGCGAGTTCGATGGCAAAAAATCCGTAATCGTCGGTCTCCTTGAGCAAGGAGCAGAAAACCGGATCACCATCGAAGCGGGGAAAGCAGCCCCAGGTGATGCTGGCCCGCGTATCGATGAGCGCACCGATATTGCAATTGCCGATCAGGGCCAGATCAAGAGTTTTCATTCCATTCCTTTCAGGGCATCGCCCAGCCAGAGCCTTACTGCCGCCACGTCAGGCAGACGAAAGCGCGCGCAACTCGCGCCTTGGCCGACCTTGATCGAAATCCCGCCCGACTTGTTCACCATGGCAAAGCCATGCTCGTCGTTGAGGTCGTCGCCGATGAACACCGGACGCCGCCCCTTGAAGGGGGGCTCCGCCAGATATTCTGCTACTGCCGTGCCTTTGTCGATGCCGGCCGGCTTGATTTCCACCACGCGCTTGCCGCGCTGCAACTCCAGGCCTTGCCCCGTGGCCTTGGCAAATCCCCCCATCAACTGATGGACATAGGCCGCCAGTTGGGGGGCCTGCCGGTAATGCAGCGCCAGCGTCAGGCCCTTGTCTTCCAGCAGCAGACCCGGGTGGCGCGCCAGCACCGGTGCCAACGCCTCCATGATGGCACTTTTGGTGGCCGGCGGTGCGGCGTGAATCCACAGGCGCCCCGTGCTGTCGCGCCGCTCCAGCCCATGCAGTCCGGCCAATGGCAACTGGGGCAGCCCGATGAGGTTTTGCAGATCGGAGATCATGCGCCCGCTGACCAGGGCCACCGCACCACCACTGGCCCGGTGCAAATTTCCGATCAGGTCCAGCAGCGTCCGGTCCACAATCACAGCCCCTGGCGTCTCGGCAATGTTGATCAAGGTGCCATCAACATCCAGAAAATACGCCCAATCCCGGCTGGGGTCTGGCGGACGATAGGGATGTGCGGCCTTCATGATGTCATGTCGAGATGTCTGATTTGTCAGTGAGCCGACTGCGACGACGCATGGCGGCGGCGTCCAGCAACATGCGCCCCGCCCAGCGGAAGACGTTGAACTCCGCCACCAGGCCGCGCATCAAGCGCATGCGGTCGCGCTGCTCATTGGCCGACATGGTGAGCGCCAGGTGCAGGGCTGCTGCACATTGGTCGGCATCGTAGGGGTTGACGATCAATGCCTCGGGCAATTCGCGTGCGGCACCCGTGAACTCGGAGAGGATCAGGACGCCGCGCTCGTCGTCACGGGCGCCGACAAATTCCTTGGCCACCAGGTTCATGCCGTCGTGCAAGCTGCTGACAAAGCAGAGATCAGCGGCCCGGAAATATTCATACACCTGACGTGAATCGTGGTGCTCCACCTTGAGCACTATCGGCGGCGGCCCCTGCTGCGCAAAGCGGGCGTTGATGCGCTCAGCCATGGCATGCACCTGCGCCTCATGGTGCTGGTATTCGTCAATCCCCGCGCGCGTCGGTGCGGCGATCTGGACAAAAGTGAAGCGTCCGATCCACTGCGGATTCAACTCCAGCAGGCGCTCGATCGCCCGAAAGCGTTCCATGATGCCTTTGGTGTAGTCCAGCCGGTCAACGCCAATGCCGAGTTTGTGGTCTGGTGGCAAGGCATTCATCTGGCGGATGCGATTGCGGCAGTCCGGCACGGTTTTTTGCAGCAGCTCCGCCTCCGGCGGCCAGGCGATGGAAATCGGGTAACGCCGCACCGCCGTCAGCTTCCCGCCGAAGGAAACGTTGAAGGACTCCCGGTCCACCCGGGCCTCAAGGAACCGGTCCACGGTATCGACAAAATTATTGCAATGAAACTGGGTATGAAAACCCAGAATATTGCTGCCGAGCATCCCTGCCAGCAGCTCTTCGCGCCAGGGACAGATGGCGAAGGACTCCGGGTTGGGCCATGGGATGTGCCAGAAAGTGATGACGGTCGCATTCGGCAGTTCTTCATGGATCATCTTTGGCAACAGCGCCAGGTGATAGTCCTGTACCAGAATGATGGGGTTCTTCGTTTTGGCTTCGTTCACCACGGCGCGGGCAAACTTGCGGTTGACCGCAACATACTGGGTCCAATCGCTGGAGCGAAAAGTTGGTCGTACATGGGCGATGTGGCACAAAGGCCAGAGTCCCTCGTTGGAGAACCCGTAGTAGTAACCGGCTTCCTCTTCTGCGCTCAGCCAGATGCGGCGGAGTTGGTAGGCCGGTTTTTCTGGCGGCACTTTGACGCGATCATGCTTGTCAACCACCTCGCGGTCCGCCGTGCCGCTTCCGTGGGCGATCCAGGTGCCCGAGCAGGCTCGCATGATCGGCTCCAGTGCGGTGACCAGTCCGCTGGCCGGCCGCTGGACTTCAATACGCTCACCGCGGCGCTGGTGAATATAGGGTTCCCGGTTGGAAACGACGATCACATCCTCACCACTCAATTCATTTTGAAGAATGGTGCGCAAAGCCTCCGGTGTCCAGGTGACCTGGCTTTCGTCCCGTGTGCGTGTTTCGGCTTCAAGGTCGCGGATCAGCCGCTGCAAGTCACGGGCGATGGGCTTGAACCCAGGCAAGCCGGGTTGCTCATTGAACCCCGGTTGACGCAGCAGCCCCTCGCCGCGCAGCAGGGAACGCATGCCAACCATCCAGCCACGCCACGAAAGCTGGGCAATGATCACCGTGATCAAGGAGATCACCGCTGCCAGCACCATAAAGGCGTAAAACAGGTAGCGATTAGTTTCCTCGCTGCGGCGGGTGACAAAGCTCATGTCATGGACCAGAACCAAGCGGCCGGCGGGGGCTACTTCGCTGATCATCGGCTTCACGGCCACGTGCAAAGGGCCTTGCGTGCTTGGCAACAAATGGTTGTCAAGCCCTTCCCATTGGTTGAGATTGGCGCAGCGAATCTCAACAGGCAGCGAGCGGCTGGCCAATACCGTGCTCATGGGCGAAGCACAATAACCAATTGCATAAAACCGTTCATCTTGCGTGATACGGCTGAAGAATTCGCTTATTTTGGCTTTTTTGCCGGCTTCAAGCTGTTCCTGCAAAGGTTCCTGGATCGTATTGGCAATCAAGGAGGAACGCAGGTCAAGATCGCGCACGAACCAGCGCAGAGTCAGTTGGTCAACCAAGGGGGCAACCGCGTAGGCGATACCTGCAAGCACCAGAAACAAGGGGAGAATGAAGCGCAGAGACAGTCGCATCTAGCAGCCCTTTCAGGGAGATAAGAAAAGAGCAGAGGGTTCAAAGCTCAGCCAGTGCTGTCGCACCAGCCTCCATCCTGATCAAGTCGAATCTTCCGTCTTTGAAAGATTCTGACTTCAGGCTACGGTGAGGCCCCGGTAAAGCATATAAGCCGCCAACAGGTACAGAATACTCGCAAACACGCGTTTGAGCTGCTTCACCGGGAGTTTGTGTGCAGCCCGGGCTCCCAGCGGGGCCGTCAGCACGCTGCAAGAGGCAATCACGCCCAGCGCGGGCAGCCAGATGTAACCGATCGAAAAAGGTGGCAGGTGTTGCAAGTTCTGGCCACTGATGATGTACCCAAGCACATTCGCCAGCGCAATCGGAAACCCGAGGGCAGCCGAGGTTGCGACCGCATTGTGAATGGCCACGTTGCACCAGGTCATGAAAGGCACGCTCACAAAGCCGCCACCGGCTCCTACCAGCCCCGACAGAAAACCGATCACGCCACCGGCGCCCAGAAGGCCTGCCGTACCTGGCACCTGACGCGTCGGCGCGGGTTTCTTGTCCAGAAACATCTGGGTGGCTGAAAAGCTCACAAAAGCAGCAAAAAACAGGGCCAGCCATGAGCCTTTGAGAATTGAAAAAACGCCCAGACTGGCTAGTGCCCCGCCCAGCACGATGCCGGGTGCCAAACGCCTGACCAGATCCCAGCGCACGAAACCACGTTGATGGTGCGCGCGCACGCTGGAAATGGAGGTAAACATGATGGTGGCCATGGAGGTGGCAATGGCCATTTTGACGGCCAAGTCCGGTCCCACGCCGCGTCCCGACAGAATGATGGTGATAAAGGGCACCATCATCATGCCGCCGCCAATGCCCAGCAAGCCTGCCAGAAAACCGCTGCTCAATCCAAGCAGGGCAAGTTCAATGATCAACTGGGGTTCTAAATTCATGGGGGAAGAGAAAAGGAAGGTGTCTGCAAGTGCCACCGGACCGTCATCCTGAACCGGGGTTCAGGTGGGCGAGGGCAGCGCTGGCCTTGGGTTCATCTAACGCGAGATGATCACGCTGGCCAGGCAATATTCCAAGCCCGGGCTCTAAGAGCATTGGTTCAAGAAATATAAAGCCCGGCGTGCACTGCAGACAAGGAAGATTGTAGAGCTTGGCAGGAGCCGATGAACGAAAAATCGCGGGATTTGAAACGATTTAAAACAAACGGCCGTCGTCGCCGAGGGCCACATCAAGGCGTTCGATCAAAGAGGTTAAAAGAAGGTCGTCAGGGTCTGAATTTCCGGGCTGGTCCAGGTGTCGTGGCGCAGGCGCGGCGGGCGCTGGCGGTGCCACAGGGCCTTGGTCGGCCAGGTCAAAGGCCAGGTTCAGCGCTGCCAGCACGGCGATGCGGTCGCGAGCACGGACTTTGCCGCTGTCGCGAATTTTGCACATGGCGGTGTCCACGCGCTCGACCGCATCGAGCAGGCGGGCATCGCCGCCTTCAGGGCAACCCAGCAGATAGCTCTGCCCCATGATTTGTACTTCGAGTTGTTTCATGCAGCACCTTTTGGCGTACCACTGGCGGTCACTTGGGGCAGTCGTTCCAGCAGCGCATCCACCCGGGCGCGGGCGGCGCCGAGCCGGGATTTGAGGGAATCACGTTCGTGGGTAAGGGTCTCGACCTGCGCGGTGAGCAAGGCGTTGGTACGTTGCAATTCTTCGTAACGAACGAGCAAACGCTCCACACGGGCGGCAATCTGGTCGATTTGAGTGGTGTTCGACATAGCCCGCTATTGTAGGGTTTACAAAAGGGAAGGGCGTTAGAATCCGCCCGTTGGTGCTCGCGGCGTGGTTCACACGGCGCAGTTCAACGGGAAGCAGGAGGGTGAAGCTGGCAACAGCGAACCTAACCTGCGCTGCCCCCGCAACGGTAAGTGGACGAATTTCAAGATTCAGCTTCCATCACAGCCACTGAGCGTTTTGAACACGCGCTTGGGAAGGCGATGGAGGTCGTTCCACCAGCCCGGATACCGGCCAACAAGGTGGTTGCACGCGTGCGTGCAACCGTGAACGCTCAGGTGCTGTCGGGGACGACGGCGAGGGCATTTTTGTTGAATCCTCTTCTCATGAAAACTGGTATTTCCTGCGCACGCCTGGCCGTGCTCCCGCTGGCTTTGGTAAGCGCTTTTGCGTCGTTTGCGCAAACTCCAACCCCTTCGTTGGGCGAAACCGTGGTGACGGCCAGCCGCATTGAACAGCCCGTCACCGATGTGGTGGCCGATGTCAGCATCATGGACCGGGCGCAGATTGAGCGCATGGGCGCGACCACCGTGCCTCAATTGCTGTCCCGCCTGCCTGGACTGCAGGCCATCAGCTTTGGTGACGCCAGCCGGGTTTATATTCGCGGCGCAGATTCCCGCATGACGGCCCTTTATGTGGATGGCGTCAGGGTTGACTCCCAGGATGGCGCCAGTTTGCTGGGGGGCGGCGTTCCCTGGGAGTTGGTGCCGGTGTCCCAGATCGACCGCATCGAAGTGCTGCGCGGCCCTGCCAGTGCGGTTTACGGTTCGGATGCCATGGGTGGTGTGATCCAGATTTTTACCCGGCGCGGTGAGGCGGGATTCACGCCTTACGTCAACTTTGGCGTCGGCAGCTTCAACCTGAAAAAGATCAATGCCGGCGTGAGCGGCGCCCAAGGCGGCTGGGACTATGCGCTGGGCCTTGGCCTGGAAGAGACGGACGGTTTCAACACCCGGCCCGATCTGGTGCACACGCCCGACCATGAAGCCAGCACCAACCGGACGGCCAGCCTGCGGCTGGGTTACCAGATCGCGTCAGCGCACCGGGTGGAACTCATGGCGCTGGACAGCCAGCTTGATTCGCACTACGTCCCTTGGTTTGGCGGAACAGATTTCAATGCCAAGGGAAATCTGACGACATCGGCCCTGAAGTGGAAAGCGAAGTGGACCGAGGCGTACAGCACCAGCCTGACGCTGTCTCGCAGCGAGGTGGCCAAGCGCGATGACGTGCCTTTTGACTTCAAGACCACGCTGCAGGGCATTTTGTTTGAGAACAACTTGCGGATCGGGACCGGAACCGTGTCCGCGGTGCTGGAGCAAAAGAAAGATACGTTTGACGCCAAGCCTTCCGGCTATGGTGATCCGGCTTTTCAGGGCGAGCGGACCCAAAATGCCGTCGCTCTGGGCTATGGCGCCAGCTATGGCCTGCATTCAGTTCAGCTCAACGTGCGTAACGACCGTGAAAGCCTCTTTGGCTCGCATCAGACCGGTGCCGCGGCCTATGGCTACGCTTTTGCGCCCCAGTGGCGCGCCACCATTTCGACGGGAACTGCATTCAGAGCCCCGACCCTGGAGCAGATTTACGGCCCCTACGGCAGCACCCAACTGGCGCCGGAGACCAATCGCAGCCATGAAATCGGCGTCAGCTATGCGGATGCAAGCCAGTCCTACAAAGCGGTGTTTTACCGCAATGCCGTGGAAAATATGATCAGCTCCAGTGCGACGCTGGCCACTTGTGCGGCCGGTTTCTTTTGCTATTTCAATGTCGGCCAGGCCAGTATTCGGGGCGTCACCTTCAGCGGCACCCATCACTTTACAAACTACGACGTTCGCGGGTCGATCGATATTCTTGATCCACGCGATGACGTCACAGGCCGAACCCTGAGTTTGCGTGCGCTGCGCACCCTCTCTCTGGGCGTGGACCGTCGCCTGGCCGGATGGCTGCTTGGCGCCGAAGTTCAAGCCGTTGGCGAGCGCTTTAATGATGCGGCCAACACCAAGGTCCTGCCCGGTTACGCCTTGCTGAATCTGAGTGCCAACACGCAGTTGAACAAGGATTGGCGTCTGGTCACCCGCCTGGACAACGCAACGGATACGCAGTACCAGCAAGTCGATAAATACGCGACACCGGGTCGAACCTTTTTTGTCGGCTTCCAGTGGCAGCCACAACACTGAGGCCGTGATCCGGGCCATTTAAAGAGTGGCTGCACGCGTGTGTGCAGCCGTGACGCACAGACGCTGTCGGGAATGACGGCGCGGGCACCTTATTGAATTCGTTTCTCATGAAAACTAGTATTTTTTGTACACGCCTGGCCGTGCTTCCGCTGGCTTTGGCAAGCGCTTTTGCGTCGTTGGCGCAAACTCCAACTCCTTCATTGGGCGAAACCGTGGTGACGGCCACCCGCGTCGCCCAGCCTCTCGGTGATTTGCTGGCGGACGTCACCATCGTGGACCGTGCCCGCATTGAGCGTAGCGGTGCCACCGGTTTGTCCGATATATTGGCGCGCCTGCCGGGCATTGAAATTCAACGCAACGGCGGGCCGGGGGGCAATACCGGTGTGTTTTTGCGCGGTTCTGAAACGCGATTTACAGCGGTTTACATTGACGGCGTGCGCATCGACTCGCAATCCAGCGGCGGTGCGGCATGGGAGAGTATTCCGCTGGCCCAGATTGACCGAATCGAGGTCCTGCGTGGTTCTGCGGCGGCGGTCTACGGCTCTGACGCCTTGAGCGGCGTGGTTCAGATTTTTACCAAGCGGGGTGAAAACGGCTTTGCGCCTTTTATGGGCATCGGTTTCGGGACTTACGGCACGCGCAAGGCGGAGGCCGGGTTCAGTGGCGCCAGTGGCGCTATTGATTATTCTCTGGGCTTGGCCGATGAACAGAGCGACGGCTTCAACTCACGGACCATTACCACGCAGAATCCTGATCTGGACGGCTACCGCAGCCGCTCGGCCAATCTGAAACTGGGCCTGCAGGTGAATAAAGCGCATCGGCTGGAACTCACCTACCTCACCAATGATTTGAACGCGCAGTACGACAGCAGTTTGAACAAGGACGACCATACCCTGCATGAACTCACGGCACAAGGCGTGAACTGGCAGGCGCAATGGACGGAGGCCTGGAGTACACGCCTGAGCGTCTCCAACTCGCGCGATCGTTACCAGACGATCCCTACGGCCTACCTCACCACCACCGACCTGAACAGCTACCTGCTTCACAACGAAGTGCGCCAGGGGGCCCACCTGTTCACAGCCGACCTGGAACGCAAAGACGATCACCTGGAGAACGGCCCCACCAGCCCCATCAACAGAGGACGCTCACAAGATGGCGTGGCGCTGGGCTATGGCTTCAACAATCGCCAGCACACAGTGCAACTCAATGCTCGATACGACAAGGACAGCGAATTTGGCGGAAAGAGCACCGGCAGCGCCGCCTATGGCTACGCGCTCACACCACAGTGGCGCGCCACGGCCTCCCTGGGCACCGCCTACCGTGCGCCCACGCTGTACCATCTTTACAGTATCTATGGTGTGTCCACACTGGTGCCCGAAAGTTCAAGAAACACAGAAATTGGTTTGCGCTATGCGCAAGGCAGCACTAATTTCTCGGCGGTCGCCTACAGCAACGTGGTGGACAACCTGATTGTCTATACCAACGGTTCCGGTCCGTGCGTGAACGGCGCTGCGCCAGTTCTTCTGTCCAACCGTGCTTGTTACTCCAATGTTGCGCGCGCGCAGTATGAAGGCATCACGCTGACTGGTGGCTCGACATGGATGGGAGTCAACCTCGGCGCCTCGCTGGACCTGCAAAACCCGCGTGACCTGACAACCGGCAACCAACTGGCCCGTCGCGCCCGACAGCATGCGGCCCTGACCGCCGACTGGCGTGCCGGCAACTGGACATTGGGTGCCGAAGCGCAATTTTCCGGGGATCGTTTTGACAAAGCCGAGAACAAGCAGGTTCTTGCTGGCTACAGTCTGTACAACCTGAGCGCAAGCAAGCAGATTGCCAAAGACTGGACGCTGATGGCGCGCATCGACAACCTGGCCGACAAGAATTACGAACTGGCCGGCACCTATGCAACGGCAGGACGTTCACTTTATGTGGCCGTCAAGTGGGCGCCGCAGTAATTCCCATCCATCAAGAAAGAACGACGCATGCCTGAAGCTGTCCATTGCCCCGCCATCCTGATCGCCGCCCCGGCCTCCGGTCAGGGAAAAACCACCGTGGCTGCCGCGTTGGCGCGTCTGCACACGCGCCAGGGTCGCAAGGTGCGGGTGTTCAAGTGCGGGCCGGACTTCTTGGACCCCTACTGGCATACCCTGGCCAGCGGGGCGCCGGTGCACCAGATGGACTTGTGGATGACGGGCGAGGCCGATTGCCGGGCGCGTCTGGCGGCAGCGGCGCGAGAGGCGGACCTGATCATCGTCGAAGGCGTCATGGGCTTGTTTGACGGCGAACCCAGCGCGGCAGACTTGGCGCAGCGCTTTGGCTTGCCGGTGCTGGCGGTGATTGACGCTTCCAAAATGGCGGGCACGTTCGGGGCGCTGGCGTTTGGTTTGCAGCATTACCGGCCTAATTTGCGCTGGGCCGGTGTGCTGGCCAACCGGGTCGCCAGCGAACGCCATGCCGGCATGCTCCAACACAGCGTGCGCGAGCCCGAACAATGGCTGGGCGCCCTGATGCGCAACCCGGCCATGAATTTGCCGGAGCGGCATCTGGGCCTGACCGTGGCCAGCGAAGTCACCGATGCGTTGGAGCGGCTGGATGCGGCCGCCGATGCCCTGGCGACCACGCCGCTGGGGCAAATGTCCTCGTCGGATCTGGAGCGCTGGAGTGTGGCGTTTTCGGTTGAAAACAGCGGGAATACTGGCGCTGGGAAGGGCCTTGAGAAGGATCAGGACGGTGGACCCTCAGGCGGCCAGCCGCTGGCCGGTCGCACGGTCGCCGTCGCCCGCGATGCCGCCTTCTGTTTTATCTACGCTGCCAACCTCGATTGCCTGCGAGAGTTGGGCGCCGAGCTGGTATTTTTCTCGCCGCTGGCCGACAGCCGTTTGCCCGCCTGCGATGCGGTCTGGATTCCCGGCGGCTACCCTGAACTGCACGCGGCGCGCTTGACCGCCAATACCGCGATGCAGGGCAGCCTGGCCGCCCATGTGGTGCAACACAAACCGGTCTGGGCCGAGTGCGGCGGCATGATGGTCTTGTTCGACACGCTCGTCACGGTGGACGGCCAAATCCACGCGCAGTGGGGCTTGCTGCCCGGCACCGTCACCATGCAGAAGCGGCTGGCCGCCTTGGGGCCGCAGCAGTTGACGTTGGACGAAGGCGTGTTGCGCGGCCATACCTTTCACTATTCCACCTGCGCGACCTCGCTGGTGGGCACGCACCGCACCGCACGGCCCGACACCGATCCCCTGCCCGATGCAGGTGAGGCGGTGTACCAGCAGGGTTCCATTCGCGCCAGTTACTTTCACGCCTGGTTTGCTGCCAGCCCGGCGGCGACGGCAGCGCTGTTCATGGCCCCCAAGGAGTCCCGGACATGACCGAGCGTTTTGCCTTCCCCCTTGGTCCCCAGCGCATTGTCTGCATGACCGAGGAAACCACTGAATGGCTCTATCTGCTGGGACAGGAGCAACGCATCGTCGGCATCTCCGGCTACACCGTGCGGCCCCGGCGGGCGCGCGACGAAAAGCCGCGCGTCAGCGCCTTCACCAGCGCCAAGATCGACAAGATTCTGGAACTGCAGCCCGATTGCGTGTTCGGTTTTTCCGATATGCAGGCCGACATTGCAGCGGCGCTGATTCGTCAGGGCGTGCAGGTCACGGTGTTCAACCAGCGCAGCGTGGCCGAGATTTTTGCCATGATGTACCAAGTGGCGGCCATGGTGGGGCAGGGCGCGCAAGGGCTGGCCTTGATTGAAACCATGCAGCAGCAACTGGCGGTCATTCAGGATGCCGCCGCTAGTCTGCCGCGCCGCCCCAAAATCTTCTTTGAAGAGTGGGACGAGCCGCACATCAGCGGCATTCGCTGGGTGTCCGAGCTGATGGGTATCGCCGGGGGCGACGACTGCTTTCCCGAACTGGCCGCCCAGTCGCTGGGCAAGAACCGCATCATTGCCGACGGCGCTGAGATCGTGCGGCGCAACCCCGACATCATCATCGG
>JAZKHK010000010.1:0-10957 GCA_040385425.1 Pseudomonadota bacterium
CACTGGCAATTAAGCAGCGAGTGCGAAACGTTCGTCGTTTGCAGTTAGTTTTTTTGAATCTGATTAACGAGCGCATTCAGCTCGACATGCACCACACCGCGTCCGAACCCACGTCGAAACCAGTGCAGCCCCAAGCCTGCTATTTTAGGCCTTTGCCAGCAATTGCAATAGGGCTCCGGGAGAATTAATTGTGGCGTGAGCGCCCCATTGAGCCGGATCAGATTTTTCACCCAGGTAGCCATACGTGGCGGCCACGGTGCCCATGCCGGCGGCAAGACCGGCCACGATGTCGCGCTCGTCATCGCCCACATACAGGCAGCGCGACGGATCAATGGCCAATCGACGTGCGGCTTCAAACAAGGGTTCGGGATGCGGTTTGGCATGAGGCGTGGTATCCCCACTGATAACCGTGCGGGCCGTCGCAAAAAGCGGCATGGCGCGCATCAAGGGGTCTGTGAAGCGGGCAGATTTATTGGTCACCACGCCCCAGGGAAGCTCAAGGGCCACCAAATGCGCAATCAGCTCTTGTACGCCGTCAAAAGCATAGGTGCGTTGCGTCAGGCATTGCTCGTAATTTGAGAAAAACTCTTCACGCAAAGCAGCGAAATCAGTGTGCTCAGGCGTCAAGCCAAACGCCACGCCAATCATTCCCCGGGCACCGGCACCGGCCACGGGGCGATAGTGCGCCAGCGGCAATGACGGCAGACCCCGGTCAACCCGCATTTTGTCGGCGGCTGCACCCAGGTCGGGCGCGCTATCAATCAGCGTGCCATCCAGATCGAATAGCACGGCATCCATATGCGCAAACAGGCCTGAACTCTTCATTACACGGTCTTGGCTAAAGGTTTTTGGGTGGCAAAGAGATAGTTCACACTGGTGTCCGCACTCAGGCTGTAGCGCCGGGTCAGCGGGTTGTATTCCATGCCGCGCGTGTGCCGAAGGTCAAGGTCAACTGCCCGGCAGTAGCTGGCCAGTTCACTGGGACGGATCATCTTGGCGTATTCATGGGTGCCGCGCGGCAGCATATTGAGAATGTATTCAGCCCCCACAATGGCAAACAGAAACGATTTGGGGTTGCGGTTCAGGGTCGAGAAAAATACCCAGCCACCTGGCTTGACCAGCGCCGCACAAGCCCGAACCACCGAGGAAGGGTCGGGCACATGTTCCAGCATTTCCATGCACGTCACCACGTCAAAGCTTTCAGGCTGCTCGGCGGCCAATGCTTCGGCACTGATTTCACGGTATTGCACATTCGGCGTTTGCGCCTCAAGGGCATGGAGTTGCGCCACTTTCAGCGCCTTGGCAGCGAGATCAATACCGGTCACCTTCGCTCCTGCGCGCGCCATGGCATCGGCCAGAATGCCGCCACCACAACCGATATCCAAAACCTGCTGCCCCTTCAACGGAGAAAGACTGTTGATCCAGTCCAGCCGCAAAGGGTTGATTTGATGTAAGGGGCGAAATTCGCCATCCATGTCCCACCAACGGTGGGCAAGGTCAGAAAACTTGGCCAGTTCGGCCGGATCAGCGTTCAATGTTGAAGTCATGGTGGGATTATCGGCAAAAATTATTTCATCTTGGAAAGATGAGCTGAACAAGGTCAACGGCAATAAAAAAACCCGCAAAAGCGGGTTTTTTTATTGAAGCGGTCACTCAAGACCGCTTTCTGACATGCATGCCAATTATTTGGCAGCAGCGCGGGTTCCGACCACTTCGATCTCAACGCGGCGGTTTTTCGAGCGACCTTCTTTGGTCTTGTTGTCAGCCACTGGCTGCTTCTCGCCTTTGCCTTCGGTGTAAACGCGGTTTTTCTCGATGCCCTTGGACACCAAGTAAGCCTTCACAGCTTCCGAACGCTTGATCGACAGCTTCTGGTTGTAGCCATCAGCGCCAACGGAGTCGGTGTGACCGACTGCAATAATGACTTCCAGGTTGATGTCCTTGACTTTGCCAACCAGATCATCCAGCTTGGTTTTGCCTGCGGGCTTGAGCACAGCCTTGTCGAAATCAAAGAAGGCATCAGCAGCGTAAGTGACCTTGGTGGCAGCAGGTGCGGCGACAACAGCAGGTGCGGCAGCAGCAGGAGCGGCCTTGGACGCTACAGGAGCGGGCGCAGCGACAGGGGCCACAATGGCACCATCGCAACCAACAGCTGCGGTTGCAGGTGTCCAGTTGGAATCACGCCAGCAAAGTTCATTGGTACCGTTTTTCCAGGTGATGCCATCGGCACTGCGCCAGTTGTCAACAGATTGGGCGCCAGCGACGGTTGCGAGTGCTGCGGTGGCAATAAGCATTGCTATTTTATTTAATTTCATCAGGGTGCTCCTTTTGGGGGAAAAGCCGCAGCAGCGCTGCGAATACTTCTAAGACGCCGAAGGTGCCTATCACCTAAAACGTTGTTTCTATTGTGCCACATCAAAATTAACGCTCGAAACCGGAGTTTGAGGGAAATTGACATTTGTCACCAGAGCTTCACCAGTGGAGCGAGAAATACGAATACGGCGTTGCTCCAAAGCCACAGGGTAGCCCTTTAGAATCGGGGGTTGCCGTTGACATTGCCTTAGCCACGATCTGCCCATGACCCAATTCGCCAAAGAAACCCTGCCTATCAGTCTTGAAGAGGAAATGCGCCGGAGCTACCTCGACTACGCCATGAGCGTGATTGTGGGGCGAGCCCTGCCCGATGCGCGGGACGGCCTGAAACCGGTTCACCGTCGTGTGCTGTTTGCCATGCACGAACTCAACAATGACTGGAACCGGCCCTATAAGAAATCGGCCCGTATCGTCGGCGACGTGATTGGTAAATACCACCCGCACGGCGACAGCGCGGTGTATGAAACTATCGTGCGGATGGCGCAGGACTTCTCTCTGCGCCATATGCTGGTAGACGGCCAGGGTAATTTCGGGTCCGTGGACGGCGACAACGCTGCAGCCATGCGGTACACCGAAATCCGCATGTCCAAGATCGCGCATGAGTTGCTGGCCGATCTGGATAAAGAAACGGTAGATTTCGGCCCCAACTACGACGGCAGTGAGCAGGAGCCGCTGGTCATGCCAGCCCGCTTCCCCAATTTATTGGTGAATGGCTCCTCCGGCATTGCCGTGGGCATGGCCACCAACATTCCCCCGCATAACCTGAATGAAGTGGTTGATGGTTGCCTGCATTTGCTGCGCAACCCGGAAGCCTCCATTGACGAGTTGATGGAAATTATCCCCGCGCCCGACTTTCCGACGGCCGGCATTATTTACGGCATCAACGGCGTCAAAGACGGCTACCGCACAGGGCGCGGGCGCGTTGTGATGCGCGCCAAATGCCACTTTGAAGACATCGACAAAGGTCAGCGGCAAGCCATCATCGTCGATGAATTGCCCTACCAGTGCAACAAAAAGACCTTGCAGGAACGCATGGCCGAGCTGGTGCATGAAAAGAAAATCGAAGGCATCAGCCACATCCAGGACGAGTCTGACAAGTCCGGCATGCGTCTGGTGATTGAACTCAAGCGCGGTGAAGTGCCCGAGGTGGTGCTGAACAACCTGTACAAGCAGACGCAGTTGCAAGACACGTTTGGCATGAACATGGTGGCACTGATCAACGGCCAGCCCAAACTGTGCAACCTCAAAGACCTGATTGAAGTCTTCCTGGAACACCGCCGTGAAGTGATCACGCGGCGCACCATTTTCAACCTGCGCAAGGCCCGCGAGCGCGGTCATGTGCTGGAAGGCCTGGCGGTCGCCTTGGCGAACATCGACGAATTCATCCGCATCATCCGTGAATCGCCTACGCCACCCGTGGCCAAGGCAGAGTTGATGACCAAGCTGTGGGACAGCAAACTGGTGCGCGAAATGCTCACCCGGACACGCGCCGATGGCGGCTTGGTGAATGCCGACGACTACCGCCCCGACGGTCTGGAAAAGATGTACGGCATGGGCAGCGATGGCCTGTACCGACTGTCAGACATCCAGGCACAGGAAATCCTGCAAATGCGTCTGCAACGCCTGACCGGGCTGGAGCAGGACAAGATCGTGGCGGAATACAAAGAAGTCATGGCCGAGATCGACGATTTCCTCGACATTCTGGCCAAGCCCGAGCGCGTTTCCACGATCATTGGTGAAGAACTCACCGCCATCAAGACCGAATTTGGCCAAACCAAGCTCGGCGCACGCCGCAGCCTGGTCGAATACAGCTCGTTCGACCTGAGCACCGAAGACCTGATCACGCCAACCGACATGGTCGTGACACTGTCGCACAGCGGCTACATCAAGAGCCAGCCGCTCAGCGAATATCGCGCCCAAAAACGCGGTGGCCGCGGCAAGCAGGCCACGGCGACCAAAGAAGACGACTGGGTGGACCAGCTCTTCATTGCCAACACGCACGATTACATCCTGTGCTTCAGCAACCGGGGCCGCCTGTACTGGCTCAAGGTGTGGGAAGTGCCACAAGGCTCGCGCGGCTCGCGCGGACGCCCCATCGTCAACATGTTCCCGCTGGCCGAAGGCGAAAAAATCACCGTGGTGCTGCCACTGACCGGCGAAAAACGCACCTTCCCGGCTGACCAGTATGTGTTCATGGGCACCAGCATGGGCACGGTCAAGAAAACAGCGCTGAGCGAATTCAGCAACCCGCGCAAGGCCGGCATCATTGCCGTGGACCTGGACGACGGCGACTTCCTGATTGGCGCGGCGCTGACCGACGGCTCACATGATGTGATGCTGTTCAGCGACGGCGGCAAAGCCGTGCGCTTTGATGAAAACGATGTGCGCCCGATGGGTCGTCAGGCGCGCGGCGTGCGCGGCATGATGCTCGACGAAGGCCAGGGCGTGATCGCCATGCTGGTGGCCGAAGACGAATTGCAAAGTGTGCTGACCGCCACCATGAATGGCTACGGCAAACGCACCAGCATCACCGAATACACCCGCCACGGCCGCGGCACCAAGGGGATGATTGCCATCCAGCAAAGCGAGCGCAACGGCAAGGTCGTGGCCGCCACGCTGGTGCATGCCGACGATGAGATCATGCTGATCACCGACAAGGGCGTGCTGGTACGCACCCGGGTCAGCGAGATTCGCGAACTCGGCCGCGCCACGCAAGGTGTCACCCTGATTGGTCTGGACGAAGGCTCCAAACTCAGCGGACTGCAACGGATCGTTGAAAATGACGCTATTCCAGTCATTGATGACGCCGCCGTTGAAGGTGAAGACGAGACCGACACCGGCGACGCCAGCTGATTACTATCTTTTTGATAGCTGCTCGCGCACAGTAGACGGGGGCTAGAGCCCTATTTAATATATAAATACTGATGAAAAGACCCTACAACTTTTCCGCTGGACCGGCCGCCATGCCGCAGGAAGTCTTGACCGAAGCCGCTGCAGAAATGCTGGACTGGCACGGCAGCGGCATGAGCGTGATGGAAATGAGCCACCGGGGCAAGGAATTCATCGCCATTTACGAGCAGGCACATGCGGATCTGCGGGAGCTGCTCGCAGTGCCCGAGCACTTCAAAATTCTGTTCATGCAAGGTGGCGGCCTGGCAGAAAACGCCATCGTGCCGCTGAATCTCTCCCGCGGCGGTACGGCAGATTTTGTGGTCAGCGGTAGCTGGAGCCAGAAGTCGCAAAAAGAAGCTGGCAAATATTGCACGGCCCATATCGCGGCCAACAACGAGTCGGATGGGCACACCACCCTGCCGGCGCCCGCCAACTGGCAGCTAACCCCCGGTGCCAGCTACGTCCATGTTTGCACCAACGAAACCATCAACGGGGTGGAATGCCATGAGTTGCCCGACCTGAAGGCGCTGGGTAGCGATGCCCCGCTGGTCATCGACTTCTCATCTCATGTGGCCTCCCGCCCGGTGGACTGGTCGCGCGTCGGCTTGGCCTTTGGCGGCGCCCAGAAAAACCTGGGACCGGCCGGCCTGACGCTGGTCGTGGTGCGCGAAGACCTGCTGGGCCATGCCCTGCCCGCCTGCCCGAGTGCCTTCAATTACAAGACGGTGGCGGACAACCAGTCGATGTACAACACCCCACCGACCTACTCTATTTATATTGCCGGGCTGGTGTTCCAGTGGCTCAAACGCCAGGGCGGCATCGCCGCCATGGAGCAGCGCAACCAGGCTAAGGCCGAGCTGCTGTACAACGCGATTGACAGTTCGCAGCTCTACCAGAACAAAGTAGCCTCAAGCTGCCGCTCACGCATGAACGTGCCGTTTTTCCTGCGCGATGAAAGCCTCAACGCCGCATTTTTGACTGGTGCCAGCACCCAAGGGCTGCTGCAGCTCAAGGGTCACAAATCGGTCGGTGGCATGCGGGCCAGCATCTACAACGCGATGCCGATCGGAGGCGTGCAGGCGCTGGTGGACTACATGCAGGATTTTGAAAAAACCCGTAGCTGACAACCCACGGCATCCCAGCCTAGTCTCAAGCAAGTCTTCAAAAACCAAGTTTCCTCCATGGCGAAAACCCTTCCTGAACTGCGCATCCTCATCGACGCCCTCGACATTGAGTTGCTGGCGCTGCTGAACCGGCGTGCCGCCCTGGCCCATGAGGTCGGCGAAATCAAGCGCGTTGACAGTTCCCCGGTGTTTCGCCCGGAGCGTGAGACCCAAGTCATCAGCACGCTGCAGGCCAGCAATTCCGGGCCGATCAAGAACAACGGCATTGCCATCATCTGGCGCGAAATCATGTCCGCCTGCCGCGCCCTGGAGGCGGCCCAGCGGATCGCCTATTTAGGCCCGGCTGGCACCTTCAGCGAACAAGCTGCGCTGCAGTTTTTTGGCTCCAGCATTGAGCGCGTGTTGTGCGTCAGCATCGATGAAGTGTTCCGGGCCACCGCGGGCGGCAGCGCCGAGTTTGGCGTCGTGCCGATTGAAAACTCCAGCGAAGGCGTGGTCTCCCGCTCGCTGGACTTGCTGCTGAACTCTCCTCTGCACATCGTCGGGGAAACCAGCTTTCTGGTGCGTCACAACCTGCTTCGGCTCAGCCCCTCGCTGGACGGCATCGAAGTGGTCTATGCCCACCCGCAGGCCCTGGCCCAGTGCCAGGACTGGCTGACCACCCATTTACCCCATGCCGAACGGCGGGCGGCTTCCAGCAATGCCGAAGGCGCACGACTGGCCGCGACCAACCCGGTCTGGGCCGGCATTGCCAGTGAACGTGCCGGCAGCGAATTCGGCCTGCATGTGGCCTCTCACGCGATCCAGGACGACGCCTTCAACCGCACGCGCTTTGCCGTGGTCTGCCTACCGCAAACCCTGCCCGCGCCCGAGGCTTCCGGCAACGACTGCGTGAGCCTGATCGTCTCGGTGCCGAACAAACCCGGCGCGGTCCATGACCTGCTGATGCCGCTCAAGACGCACGGCGTGTCCATGACCCGGTTTGAGTCGCGCCCGGCGCGCTCGGGCCAATGGGAATACTACTTTTACATCGACATCCAGGGTCACCCTTCGCAGTCGCATGTCGCTCAGGCACTCAAGGAACTTCAGGAACTGAGTGCGTTTTTTAAAGTGCTTGGCACTTACCCTGTAGGTGAATGATGTTTGAACAACTGGGACTGATTGGCTGCGGTTTGATGGGCGGCTCGTTCGCGCTGGCGCTCAAGCGGGCCGGGCTGGTCAAACGGGTGGTGGGCTACAGCAAGTCGCCCTCCACCACGGAACGCGCCCGCCAGATGGGCGTGATTGATCTTGAGGCGCCTTCGGCCTTGCTCGCGGTGTCGGGCGCCGACATTGTGCTGATCGCAGTCCCCGTGGCGGCCACCGAAGCCACTTTCAAGGCCATCAAGCATCTGGTGACGCCCCATATGCTGATCATGGACGTCGGCTCGACCAAGCGGGACGTGATCGATGCCGGACGCCGGGCCTTGCGCGACCAGATCGGGTCGTTCGTTCCCGCCCACCCGATTGCCGGCAAGGAAGTCTCCGGCGTCGAGAATTCCGATGCCGACCTTTACAACGGCAAGCAAGTGATCCTCACCCCCATTGAGCGCACCCTGCCGGCCCAATTGCAAAAAGCGGTCGATGTCTGGACAGCACTGGGTTGCCGCGTGGTCAAGATGTCACCCGAGTCGCATGACGCGGCGTTTGCGGCGGTCAGTCACCTGCCCCATCTGATTTCCTTTGCGCTGATGAACGCCGTTTCGGGCCAGCCTCAGAGCAAAGACTATCTCTCATTGGCCGGTCCCGGTTTTCGGGATTTCACCCGCATCGCTGCCAGTGACCCCAAAATATGGCGCGACATCTTGCTGGCCAACCGCGAAGAGCTGTTGGCCCAATCCAAAATTTTCCAGCGCAACCTCCAGGCGCTGGAACTCATGATCTCCAGTGGCAACGGCGAGGCCCTTGAAGGCTTGCTGGAACAGGCCAGCGCGACCCGTGCCAACTGGAGCATGACCAAACAGCACAAATAATGTTTTCCACCGCATTCCTCGACATCCCGCCTCTGGCAAGCGCCGGCGGCACCCTGGTGCTGCCCGGCTCCAAAAGCATTTCCAACCGCGTGTTGCTGCTGTCGGCGCTGAGCCAGGGCACAACCGCGGTGCACGATCTGCTGGACTCCGACGACACACGCGTCATGCTCGACGCCTTGCGGCAACTCGGCTGCGGTGTGCGACAGAGTGGCAGCACCGTTGAAATCGACGGTCTGGGCGGTCAACTCGGCAACAAAAAAGCCGACCTGTTCATGGGCAATGCCGGCACCGCGATTCGTCCGCTCACGGCTGCGCTCGCCGTCATGGGCGGTGATTTCGAGTTGCGCGGCATTCCCCGCATGCACGAACGCCCGATTGGCGATCTGGTCGATGCCTTGCGTCAGCTCGGTTGCCGCATCGATTATTTGGGACAAGAAGGCTTTCCGCCCCTGCGCATTGGTGAACCTACTCTGACGCTGGACGCGCCGATTCGGGTACGCGGCGATGTGTCAAGCCAGTTTCTCACCGCGCTCTTGATGGCGCTGCCGCTGGTGGCCCAAAAAGACATCGTCATCGAGGTGGTGGGCGAACTGATCTCCCGTCCCTACATTGAAATCACGCTCAACCTGCTGGCCCGCTTTGGCATTCACGTGGTGCGCGAAGGTTGGCAACGCTTCACCATCCCGGCCGGCAGCCAACTCCAGTCGCCCGGCACCCTGCACGTCGAGGCCGATGCCTCATCCGCTAGCTATTTCATAGCACTTGGGGCAATTGCAACGGGGGCTAGAGGCCAGGACTTGGGGTTTTGCCAAAATAGCATAAAAATTGAAGGCGTTGGCGCGGATTCCATCCAAGGCGATATCCGCTTCATTGAAGCCGCCCAAATGATGGGGGCGCAGGTGCTGAGCGGCCCCAACTGGCTGGAGATTTCACGCGGCAGCTGGCCGCTCAAAGCCATTGAGCTGGACTGCAACCACATCCCCGATGCCGCCATGACACTGGCTGTGATGGCCTTGTATGCCGAAGGCACGACCACCCTGAACAACATTGCCAGTTGGCGCGTCAAGGAAACGGACCGCATTGCCGCCATGGCCTGTGAGTTGCGCAAGCTGGGCGCCACGGTGGAAGAAGGGGCCGATTTCATTCGCGTCACGCCGCCTGCCACGCCCGGCGACTGGCAAGCCGCCAGCATCCATACCTACGACGACCACCGCGTCGCCATGTGTTTTTCGCTCGCCGCCTTCAACCCGGCCGGGTTGCCGGTGCGCATTGAAGACCCGAAATGCGTGGCCAAAACATTCCCCGATTACTTCGAAGCGCTGTTTTCTCTCGTGCAAACGCCGGAAAATGCCATTCCTGTCATTTGCGTGGACGGTCCAACCGCCTCCGGCAAAGGCACGCTGGCAGCGGTGTTGGCAACCGAGCTGGGCTACCATTTTCTGGACTCCGGTTCGCTCTACCGCATCACCGCCCTGGCGGCCATGCAGAACAGTCTGGCACTGACGGCCGCGCATGAGCAGGCGATTGCCGACATGGTGCAAACACTCTCCATCGAATTCTCGGAAGGCCGGGTCTGGCTCAACGGCACCGATGTCAGCGACACCATCCGCACCGAAGAAGCGGGCATGAACGCGTCCAAAGTCTCGGCGCTGCCCAAAGTACGCCTGGCCCTGATTGACTTGCAGCACGGTTTTCGCCAGTTGCCCGGACTGGTCGCCGATGGACGCGACATGGGCACCATCATCTTTCCCCAGGCCCCGCTCAAGGTGTTTTTGACTGCCAGCGCCGAACGGCGCGCAGAGCGGCGCTATAAACAATTGATTTCAAAGGGAATTTCAACTACACTCCCATCTCTTCGCGCGGACTTGGAAGCACGCGATGCACGGGACTCCTCCCGTAGCGTCGCACCACTCAAGCCCGCACAAGATGCCCGGTTGCTGGACAACTCGGATTTGACGGTTGAAAAATCAGTCGATCTGGTGTTGAACTGGTGGCAAGGCAAGCAGCCTTTCAAAGCAATTTGAGAGGCACCCCGGCCCACACAAGCCTTCTCGCGCTGCTCAAGCGCATTGCTGGTGTGGTTCAACAAACTTAACCCCGCGGAACCATCCGCATTAAAAATGTCCGAATCTTTTGCCGCCCTATTCGAAGAATCCCTGCAACGCACAGAAATGCGCCCAGGCGAAGTTATCACTGCTGAAGTGGTACGCATCGAGCACAGCTTTGTCGTTGTCAACGCTGGCCTCAAGTCTGAAGCCTACGTGCCGCTCGAAGAATTCAAGAGTGACAAGGGCGAAATCGAAGTTCAGGTTGGCGACTTCGTGTCGGTGGCCATTGGCTCCATCGAAAACGGCTACGGCGACACCATTTTGTCGCGCGACACCGCCAAGCGTCTCGCGTCGTGGATGAGCCTGGAAAAAGCCCTGGAAACCGGCGAGTTCGTCACCGGCACCACCAGTGGCAAAGTCAAGGGCGGCCTGACCGTGCTGGTCAATGGCATCCGCGCCTTCCTGCCTGGTTCGCTGGTGGACACACGTCCGACCAAAGACCTGTCCC
>JAZKHK010000011.1:0-7957 GCA_040385425.1 Pseudomonadota bacterium
GGGCGTTTGCAGGAACGACCTTGACCCCGCTCATTTGATTTGGGCGATGGGTAGTTTGTGCGCTTTGAATCGCGTGCCGTTCGATCCGGAAATTCTGCTTAAGCAGTTTCCGCCGCCGTGTACAACGGACACATTGATTCATGCTGCGAGAGCTTTGGGCTTTCGAATCAAGCAATCATCCAAACTCGCGGCATCTCTGCATGAGATGCCTGTCCCGTGCCTCGCACTCATCGCGCCCGCGCAACAGGCCGTCGACACGTTAGCTGCCGAGGAGGCTTCCAGTTCAACCCTCGCAGTGTTACCCATGGCGCCAAACACGACATTGGCTCTCATCACCAATGTTTCTCCCGAGCGCGTCCAGTTTTTCGAAGCCGGTACAAATACTCCCAGCGAACTGTCGCCAGACACTTTTGCGGAGCGCTACCTGGGTACTGTCTATCTGGTAGCCAAGCAACGCGGAGCTGTTGCCGATCCTGAAGCTTCAAAAGAAAGGGACCAGTTTGGATATAGCTGGTTTCTGCCGGATCTTCTGAAGCATAGAAAAGTCTGGCGCGATGTTTTGCTGGCATCACTTGTGATTCAGCTACTGGCCCTGGGCACACCTCTGTTTACTCAAACCATTATTGACAAGGTTGTAGTGCACCGCACGGAGAGCACGCTCATCGCCGTAGCGTTCGGCATGGCTGTGTTCATGATCTTTTCAGCGCTGCTGACCTGGGTACGGCAGTATCTGGTGCTGCATACCGGTAACAGGGTGGATGCCGTCCTGGCGGCCGCGGTGTTTGACCATCTTTTTAAACTGCCGCCACGCTATTTTGAGAAGCGTCCTACCGGCGTGATTTCTGCCCGGCTTCACGGCGTTGAAACCATACGCGAGTTCATTGCCAGCGCTGCGGTGACGCTGGTCCTTGATTTGCCGTTCCTGCTAATTTTTGTGGCCATCATGTTCTGGTACAGCGTCAAGCTCACGCTGATCGTCTTGGTGCTGCTGGCTGTTGTGGTGATCGTCAGCCTAGTGATCGCGCCACTCTTTCAATCGCAGCTCAACCATCAGTTCATGCTGGGTGCGCGTAATCAGGCTTTTTTGACTGAATACATCGCGGGCGTAGAGACAGTCAAAAGCCTGCAAATGGAGCCGCAACTGAAAAGCAGGTTTTCAGACTATCTGGCTGATTACCTACAGGCCACATTCAAGACGCGGCAACTGGCCAATACCTACAACACCTTTGCCACCACGCTTGACCAGTTCATGAGCCTGCTTATTCTGGTGGTGGGTGCCTATACCGTCATGAGTAGCACCGAATTCACCATCGGCATGCTGGTCGCCTTCCAGATGTTCGCCGGCAAACTCAGCCAGCCCATGATGCGCCTTGTCGGGCTTTGGCAACAGTTTCAGCAGGCCAACCTTTCGGTCAGCCGCCTGGGGGATGTGATGAATGCCCCGACAGAGCCTTACTCCATCATTTCTGCCCGCATGCGCGAGGGGCGTGGGCTCATTGAGATTGAAAGCCTTGCTTTCCGTCACAACGAGCAGTTGCCGTTTCTCTACAAAGACTTTAACGCTGTCATAAAGCCTGGAAGCACCGTCGCCATCATGGGGCCTTCGGGCTCAGGCAAAAGTACCTTTGCCAAACTGCTGCAAGGTTTCTACCAGCCTTCAGGCGGCTCCATCAAGATTGATGGCACTGATATACAAAACCTTTCAGCCAATGAGTTGAGGCATTACTTCGGCGTAGTACCGCAAGAAACCGTGTTGTTCTCCGGGACGATCTATGAAAACTTGCTGGCTGCTAATCCGCATGCAACGTTTGAGCAGATTGTCCATGCCGCCAAGCTGGCCGAGATTCACGACGCCATGGAAAAGCTCCCCAACGGCTACCAGACCGAGATCGGCGAACGTGGCTCAGGTCTGTCTGGCGGCCAGCGTCAGCGCCTGGCAATTGCGCGCGCGCTTTTGAAACGTCCAAAGATTCTCATCTTCGATGAAGCCACCAGCGCGCTTGATGCGCAAACGGCCGAGCATTTCGCCACAACGGTAAACCAGCTCAAGGGCAAGGTGACCATGCTGTTTATTACCCATGCGCTCCCCAAGAACCTTCATGTAGACGAAATCGTGCGCATTAGCGATGAGCGCATTACCGTCCTCTCCAACGAGCGTACCGGGAAACCTGCATCAGAGAAAGCTTAGCGCCGCCAAGCCATGAACAAACCAATTTCATCTTTTCAGACTCCATGAAGATCCGCTTCGCCACTCTTGAAGACATCCCCGCCGTGGTTGAAGCTGGGCGCGAGTTTCATGCTATGACCCGTTTCGCCGCCTATGACTACAACGTAGAACGTTTAAGCGAAAACTTGCGTGGCGTGATCAGTGCTGGTCAGAACACGAATGGCACGCATTGCTTTTTTGTGGCTGAGGACGACCAAGGCAAGTTCTGCGGTGGATTGATCGGTTGCGCCGAAAGACATTTCTTCTCGCATCAGCTTGTGGCGAGCGTGATTCACTATGACGTGCTGCCTGAAAAACGTATGAGTGGCGCCGGGCTCAAGTTGCTCACGGCCTTTCGTAAGTGGGCGGAGAACCGCGGTGCATTTGAGTTGAGTGTGGGCGTGAACAGCGGGATTGGAATGGACAAGATGGACAGATTTCTAAAGCGCCTGGGATTTGAACAAACGGGTGGCAACTATTCACTCACGATTGGTGGCGGGGGCAATGTAGATAGCAAGGCTATGGGTGAATCGGAGGATAGTCGATGAGAATTTTTGAGTGCCGAATGCCAACCGCATGGTTAAAAGCCGATGACGGCCTCCTGGTATTGGACCGTAATCTCAGCGGCAAGACTTATTCAGGCAAGGAACTGTTCAGCAACGCCTCCGTCGCGGTCAGCCTGGGCGGGTTTGCGGAAGGCATCAAGGGGCATGGAATGGCATGGGAAGCTCTGAAAATCGCTTGGTTAAATTTAATGCGTCATATATGAAGATTAACGGCTTAAGAAGTGCTTTATGACACATAAATTTGTGACATCCCTGTTAACGCAATCAGGCATGAGTCGCAATGGGTGTGCCGTAAGTCTGGTGCGTCTGTTGGCTAGCCAATGGTTTGCAGGCGGGCAGGGCCGCACTATCGCCGAACACCGCTGCATCAAAGAAAAAACAGCAGAAAAACTGTTTTCTCTCAAAGAAGTCCTTCAAAAGTAAATCTAGCAACTTCGGAGAAATCACATGGTAACCAGGCCAACAGACGACGACGGCTTCATACGAAAAATCCATAGCGGGCAATCAAAAACTCATTGGACACAGTATCTGGTTTTGATCGGCACTATGGCTAGCGGCGCGGCATTCGCGCAAAACAAATCGGTGGTTGCAACACACTGCACACCTGACGAGCGAATCGTATTCTCATGCCCATTCAAGCATGGTAAGACGGCATCGCTTTGCGCCAGTTCTGACCTGACCAAGACAACCGGGACGCTGCAATATCGCTATGGCGTGGTGGGAAAAAAACCGGAATTGGTTTTCCCACAGCTAGGGACCCATGAGAATCCAATTTACGACCATCCTTCTTGGAATTTCTACTTGTATGCCAATACCCGCTGGGCAACTGCGAATGTGCCGCCCGGCGACAGTGTAAGCATTCATATGACTTTTACACCTGTTGAAGGCCGCCCGGACGTTAATTTCGTGATTGATGCCCAAGCTGGACCCGAGTCGCGCTACCGGGGCACCATGCTAACGATCTATGAATCAGGCGGGCAGGGCCGCACCATCGCTGAACACCGCTGCATCAAAGAGAAGACAACAGAAGACCTGTTTTCTCTCAAAGACATCATTCAAAAGTAGTTCGAGAAACTTCGGAGAAGTTACATGGCAACCACATTACCTTCCACGACACCTTTGTTGACCGTTCATGCGGGTCGACTTGCAAGCATTGCCTACTACAGCGTTGGTATACAGACGGAGGCAGGTCCAACGCCCTATTCGCGCGTGGTCAACGCAGGCGGTGCCAGCGGACTCAGCGTTGGCGTATTTCAGAATGACTTCAAACAACATCCAGGAACTGCCGCACCCTATGCACAAGCGGTCTTTGAATGGAGCGCCACGCAGGGCTCGACGCTCGGCTTCACGCAGGAACAGTTCACTACATCCTTGAAGCTGGGGACCTTGAACCCCAACATGCAAGCCGCAGCCAGAGGGTTTGGCGAATCCTCTATCGGTGCCACTTGGATCCACGAGAACTTCGATGTGCTGCACCTTCAAGGCGCAGTTCAAGCCGCAGAGCGGGCGTTTGCAACACCGTATGGTCAAGCCCTATTGCTAGAAGGCGCGCACGTTGAAGAGTTTGCGGCATTTGCCATGAAGGTTTACAACCAGTACGGCCCCGGCGTAGAGGGCGCAGCTGGTAGAAAAAAAAGCCCGGGGTTTGGTGCGCTGATGGACTACCTGCAAGAGGGTGAAGTGGTGCTTAGGGACAATCGTGCGGGGCACGCAGGTGAAACAATCTTAGTGGTTGCACGCCATCCCAATGAGTTCAATTCTCAGGATCTTCTGGATTTTTCAAGTCGTTACGCAGATACCCGAGCGACGTTTAACTCCGCTGTGAGGGATGACCCAATTAAGGCGCTTAACAGCGGTGGCTTGTACAACGCCATACTTGACTCCGACAGCCCCCTGAGCGCTGTACTGTTACGACAGGAGGTCAAAGGGGATTTTTCACCGGGGCAGGTTTTCAGCGACCCAGACGCCGCCGTGGCGCGTGCGCTGTTCGGCGCTGACACGGAAAACATGCGTAAAGCGGTCGTCACTATCAACGACGCTACAACCCTCAACCCGCAACAGATAACTGCAGGCTTGGGCCAATTCCCAGCCACCGTATGGATAGATCCACTCACCGGTCGGGTCGCCGTGAGATACAAGGGAGAAGCAGGCGACGGCTACCTCGTGGGCGAAGATGGCTACACAAGATTTGACTCCAGCAGCGTCGTCACAGAAGGTGGGGTGCGCACTCTCAAACTCGTGCAAGAAGGTGTACAACTCGCTTTCAATGAGGCCGCTACGCCAACTCAAAATTCTGCGTTGCCGATCATTGGCGCTGGTATACCTGCGCCAGCGAGCAACAGTTCCGTCGCAAACACACCTTATCCCGGTACAGGCACCGCCACCCACCACATCGATGGCAGCACCACTTACGAGCGTGAAATCAAACTCGACAGTCCTGACGGTCACTACAAGAAAGGCGATCTTGTCAGCACCAGTTACGACAAAGACCCGACCAATGGCACCAACTTTGACATGGAAGTCATTTCGCGCATTGATGGCAGCGTGTACCAACGCTCGCTGAGCGCCGACAAATCGCAAGAAACCATCGTCGAATGGCGCAGTGACGGCATCAAGGCCCGCCAAATCACCAAAGATATTGCAACCGGCCAGCCGGTCGGCGAATTCATCAAAGACGGTCAACGCTATGACGCGGCGGGTAGCCCCGTCTTGACGGCAGACTACGTTGGTCCACCCCCTCCCAACGTCAATCCTAATAACCTGCTTGACGCCATTCCAGTGGCCTTACCCAGTAAAGACGCTAGCGCTCAACAGGTCGCGGAAAACTGGGGTAGCGCTAATTTTGGTGTGGCCGATATTGATCTTTCTCAACGCTTGCAAGGCACCCAAGTTGGTTACAGGCTTGGTGCGCCGGTCAACACCGCTGCAGAACTTGAAGCCGAACTGATTTCCCAAGGCTATGAGGTCAGCCGAGATGACAACGGAATTTATGCCAGCAAAGGCACACAATATTTCAGCTTCACGCGCGAAGCGATGATCTTTCAGAACGGCGACCAATGGGCTGTGGTGGCACACCAACCGAATGGCGATGTTGTCAGCGGCTCCCACCTCGGCCTGAACGAGCGCGAATTGCAGGTTGACATTGGCGGCGTTGACGCAGTGCTACGCGGGCATTGGTCCGACGATAGCGACGATGGCGGCGACAACGAGTCGGATACTTTCATGATGGATCAAGTGATTTCCATCAACGGGCAATCTTTTGGTGCGCTAGGAAATGGCACTTACGGATTGAATTCTGATGACTATCTATCGCTGGGCATTACGTTCAATAACGCACTCAACGGCAAAATACCCAAGACTGGCACAGAACTTGTCACTACTGCCGCCAATCCAAATCTAGCCCCACCAGAACTCACCGTCACCAACCTGCCCGGCAACCTGACCCAGCGCAGCATAGAACTGGGCAACGGCACCACGCTGTCAAGCATCCGCAATTCAGCCCACGAGCTCATCAGCATCACAGAACTGCGGCGCGGCGGTGATGGCAGCTTTGTGACTCTGGTAAAAGATTCAGGCGGTCGCCTAGTATCCAGCACCTCCACCGAATACATCTACGACCAGACCAACGTCAGTCGTGTTGAAACGGTAACCAATGGCGCAGGCTTTACGGTGCGCAATTTGTTTGACGATGATGGCTTATTGGCCAGTAGTGCCCGTGTGCAAACGGCTGCCAACAACCTCATAGAAACCCTCTCCACCGCCACCGACTTCCTGTCGCTTATCAAGGCGATTCAAACTGGCCAGCCCTTGCCCATCCTGGCCTCGGGATTGCGCCTCACCAATGACCTTAGTAACCTAAGCGGCAACCCCACCAACTACGAGCTTACCGGTGTGGCCAGCGTGGCTGGCGGCATTTTGAGCCTGCTTAGTCTGGACGCCGCATTGGAGCGTGGCGATACTTTCGGTACGATTACCGCAGGCGCGCAAGCCATTAACTTTGGTGCGACAGCGTATGCCGCCTTTGCTGGCAATGTGGGGGCTGACGCCCTGACCAAAACCTTCGGGGCAGACAGCGTATTCACCCAACTCGGTGATGCTCTGCCTGCGCTGTCATTGGTGAATTCCATCATTCATGGCGATGCGGTAGGTGTGGCTATTGCCGTAACCTCCTACGCATTTCCACCTCTGGGCCTTGCCTTATCGGTAGCCAACCTGATTTTCTCCCTCTTCGAAGACCAACCAGAAATTCCCTCGACATGGGGTAGTGGCCGCTTCATCTGGAACGGCAACGGAATATCTGTAGAGGCTACTGGAGAAACCGGCGGCAAAGAAGCCGTTAGCAACGTCATGAATAGCGTACTGGCTTCGATGAACGCGTTGATAGAGCGTGGGCGCCAACAGAATCCTGGTGCAGCGTTGGGCATCGTCCCCAATCGCATGCCAGGCGTATCTGAGGACACCAACGGTTTCCGCTATACAGACATCGACACTCTAACCGGCGCAGAAAAACACCCCGCACTGCGCTTCGACACCAGTGGCCGCCCTTACAACGCAGCTTCCGGTTCTCCGGAATCATTTCAATCCATTACCGAAGGCATTGTTCGTTCCGCCTTGGCGCGCGGTGCCATTGCGCCAATGTGGGAAGTCCAGACTGCCAAACTGCAAAACGACGCAGGTGACCCCAAGGCAGGCCTTACTGAAGAAGAACGGGCAGGCCGTGATGGACAACTTGCAGTCCCCATCACAAGTACGACACAAAGCTTCAGACCTGTCATGCTGGATCTCGATGGCGATGGCCTAGAGACCACCACCCGGGCGGGCGGCGTCAATTTCGACGTGGACGACTCTGCGTACTTCAAAAAGACCGCTTGGCTAAAAGCCGATGATGGCTTCTTGGTGCTGGACCGCAACCTCAACGGAAAGACAGATTCAGGTAAAGAGCTCTTCAGCAACGGAACTATTGCACTCAGTCGTCGCGGGTTGTCCGGCATGGCGTGGGTTGACTCCAACTACGACGGAAGACTCACAGCCGCCGATCCCGTGTGGAACGAGCTCAAGGTGTGGAAAGACCTGAACCAGAACGGCGTTCAGGAAGCAGGTGAGACGCAAAGCCTGAGCGCATTGGGTGTCAGCGAGCTCAACTACGTCATGAGTACCTTCACTCAAAACGGCGTCCAGAAACAAA
>JAZKHK010000012.1:0-5534 GCA_040385425.1 Pseudomonadota bacterium
AAGGGCCATGGCACGGCGCGCGTCACCGCCACCGGCGCGCGCAGTGAAATCGGCCGCATCGGCGCGGCGCTGGAAACCCTGACCCCGGAGCGTTCACCGCTCAAAAAACAGACGGCGCGCCTGGTGCAGGTGCTGGCGGTGATCGCCTTTGGCACCAGCCTGCTGCTGGTGGCGGCTTATGGCCTGCTGCGTGGCGACTGGCTGGCCGCGTTGCTGGCCGGCATTGCGCTCGCCATGGCCATGCTGCCGCAGGAGTTCACGGTGGTGCTGACGGTGCTGCCCGCTCTGGGGGCGTGGCGCTTGTCGAAACAAAACGTGCTGACCCGGCGCATTGCGGCCATCGAAACCCTGGGAGCGACCTCGGTGCTGTGCGTGGACAAGACCGGCACCCTGACCGAAAACCGCATGACGGTGGCGCAGCTCTATGCGCAGGATGCCGACGCACCCGAAGGCGCAAGCCTGACCATCGACTACGGCGCGACGCCGGCAGAACTGCCCGAGACCTTTCATACGCTGGTGGAGTACTCGATTCTGGCCAGCGTGACCGACCCGTTTGATCCGATGGAAAAAGCCTTCCACCGGCTCGGCCAGCATTTTTTGGCCAACACCGAGCACCTGCACCGCGACTGGACGCTGGTGCGCGAGTACGGGCTGACGCCCGAGTTGCGCGCCATGTCGCATGTCTGGAATGCGGTGGAGGGCGCGTCGCATGTGGTGGCGGCCAAAGGCGCGCCCGAGGCGATCATGGATTTATGCCATCTGGACGCCAAAGCGCAGGCCTGCATCGCGCAGGCCGTGGATGCCATGGCGGCCCGGGGCTTGCGCGTGCTGGGTGTGGCGCAGGCGCGCTTTGCCGGCGAGCAGTGGCCCGCCATCGAGCACGACTTCGAGTTCAAATTCATCGGCTTGCTGGGCCTGGCCGATCCGTTGCGTGCCGAAGTGGTGGATGCCGTGGCCCAGTGCCGCACGGCGGGCATCCGCGTCGTGATGATCACGGGCGACTACCCCGCCACGGCCAGCGCCATTGCCGCCCAGGCGCAACTCGAGGCGGGCGATGTGCTGACCGGTGACGCCATGGCCTTGATGAGCGATGCCGAGTTGCAGGCGCGCATGCGCATGGTGAATGTGTGCGCCCGCATTGCACCCGAGCAAAAGCTGCGCATCGTGCAGGCACTCAAAGCCAATGGCGACGTGGTGGCCATGACCGGCGATGGTGTGAACGATGCCCCGGCGCTGAAGGCGGCTCACGTCGGCGTGGCGATGGGCGGGCGCGGCACCGATGTGGCGCGCGAGGCGGCCTCGCTGGTGCTGCTGGATGACAACTTCGCCTCGATCGTGCGCGCCGTGCAACTGGGGCGGCGCATTTTTGACAACCTGCGCAAATCCATGTCCTACATTCTGGCGGTGCATGTGCCGATTGCCGGCATGGCGCTGCTGCCGGTGCTGCTGGGCTGGCCGACGGTGCTGTTCCCGCTGCACATCGCTTTTCTGGAACTGGTGATCGATCCGGCCTGCTCGATGGTGTTCGAGAACGAACCGTCCGAGCGGGATGTGATGCAGCGCCCGCCGCGCGATGCCACGGCCCGCTTGTTTGGCGGCCTGACCCTGGCACTTGCGCTGTTGCAGGGTCTGGGCGTGTTGCTGGTGGTGCTGGGGGCCTATGCCTGGGGCGCGAGCTGGCTGACGGAGCCTGCGGCGCGGGCGTTTGCTTTTACGACGCTGGTGATGGGCAACGTAGCCCTGATTTTTTCCAACCGTTCCCGCACCGGTTCGCTGTGGGCTTCGCTGCGCGTGCCCAACCGCACGCTGTGGATCGTGACTGGCGTGACGCTGGGCTTTCTGGCGCTGGCGCTGTATTGGCCGTGGCTGGCGCGCCTCTTTGTGTTCGAGCCCTTGCCGCTGCCGGCCTTGCTGACCGCACTGGCTTTGGGTTTGCTGAGCGTGCTCTGGTTTGAGGCGATCAAGTACAGCCGCCGGCTGGTCAGGGCGCGCAGGCAGGAAGAGCCGGCGCCTTGATCAGTCCTTGGGTCCCGGGCGCAATTTCAGCACTTTCTCCAGGCTGACTTTCACTTTGACTTTTTCTGCATTGAGCGGCGCACGGATGGCAAAGTGCGGGTCGGCGGTGTCGTGGTAAATGTATTGACTCAGCGGCATGCCGCCGGCGTTGACGATGCTCAGCACATGCGGCTGGTTCGCCTTCGGGCCCCGCGCCACGGCGACCGCCTTCTCGCCATTGATCAGTTGCACGTAGGTGCCCGGCGGGTAAAACCCGGTGACGGTGGTCATGGCCGAGCTGAGGCTGGCCGTCTCTTGTGTGGCGCCTGTAAAAAGGGAGTGGGCCGCGCCCAGGGGCGACATGGCCAGGCGGGTTTTGCGCGCCGCCATTTTGGCAACAAAGGTGTCGGCCAGACGCAGAATGCGCCGGGGAACCAGGTTGCGGGCCTGGCCGCAGGTTTCATCGTGTTCGTGGTGCCAGCGCACGATGTCGAGCTGGTCTTCGTTGGCCACGCCAAAGCCTTGCAGAATGTCATGGCTGTGTTGGGGATGGTCATGGATCAGTTTTCGTTGTGCTTCCACCAGCATGGAACTCTGGCGCGCCAGGCTGTCCTGGTCCCGCGCCATGCCAATATTCATGGTTAAAGCCGCGCGGAACAAAGCCTGTTTGGCGTGCTCCGGCAAGGCCATTTTTTGCGCGGTCAGATGGCACACCACCCCCACCAGCAGGGCGTTGGTCGCGCAATAGCCCAGTGAGGTGTCCGCCAGCGCCTGGAACAGGACGAACAGGCATTGGTCCGGGTCTTTTTGAAGCAGTTCCAGTGCCTTGTTCTCAACGGTTTCGAGTCGTTCCAGCGGGCTGATGGCGGCCTTGCCCTGGTACAGGAGCCCGCGCAGGATCTCCAGCAAATCCAGCCAGCCGCCCAGCACTTCCCGGCCCTGCACGTAATCCGACTCGCGTATTTCGCTGGGCATCGGGGCCAGCGTGATGATCTGCATGTCCATGCCGTCGCGGAACATGGCTCGAATCATCCGCTCGTAACTCTTGCGCCAGGCCATGGCATCGCTGCGAGCCATGGAGGCCTTGTGGGCGGCGAGCATTTCTTTTTGCTGCTCGGTGGTGATGCACAAGCCTTTCCTCATCAGCAAGCGGCCGTCCGGCGTGCGCACATCCACCGGCAAGGGTTTGCCGAGTTGCAGCAAATCCAGGGGAATGAGTGTGTAGCCCATCAGTCGGCCACCAGCACCGGCACGCGTGGGGCCAGCGCGCACATCAACTCGTAGCCTACCGTGCCTGCGCTGTGCGCCACCTCGTCGATGCTCAGCACGGCGCCATTGGCGGCGCGGCCCCACAGCGTTACTTCACTGCCAAAACCGGCGCTCATCCCCGCTTCTGTCAGCGGGGTAAGGTCCACGGCCAGCATGTCCATGCTGACGCGGCCCAGCGTGCGGGTGCGCATGCCGTTCACCAGCACGGGGGTGCCGGTGGGGCAGATGCGCGGGTAGCCGTCGGCATAGCCGCAGGCGACGACACCGACAGTGAGCGGCTTCTCTGCCTTGAATAATGAGCCATAACCGACTGTAGCCCCCGTATCTATTGCCTGGGTAGCTATTATTTTTGCAGCAAGTGTCATGGTCGGCTGCAAGTTCCAGTCGGCGGCGTGGTGTTGCGGGAAATCGGGGGCGCTGCCGTAAATGGCAATGCCGGGGCGCACCCAGTCAGAGGCGACCCGGGTGTCTGGGTGGTCACTGGCGTCCTGCGCCGTGACGGGGTGGCGCAGGGTGGCGGCGCTGTTGCTCAAGGAGCGTTCACCGGGCAGGTCGCGGGTGACGGCGGCAAAGACCGCCATTTGCTCGGCAATGCCGCGTGCGCCATCGGCGTCGCTGAAATGGGTGATCAGGGAGATTTCGTCCACCTGGGGCAGCAGGTTCAGGCGCGTCCAGGCCGCGCGGTAGCGCAGCGGTGTAAAGCCCAGCCGGTTCATGCCGGAATTCATTTTGAGAAACACCCGGTGCGGCACATTGGTCTTGTGGGTGGCCAGCATGTCAATCTGTTCGTCGCAGTGCACCGTGTGCCACAGGCCCAGGCGCGAGCACAGCTCCAGGTCGCGCAACTCGAACACCCCCTCCAGCAGCAGGATCGGGCCGCGCCAGCCCAGCGCGCGCACCCGCTGGGCTTCTTCCAGATCCAGCAGGGCAAAGCCGTCGGCGCCGCGCAAGCCTTCAAACACCCGCTCAATGCCATGGCCATAGGCATTGGCCTTGACGATCGCCCAGACCCGGGCATCCGGTGCGGCCTGCCGGGCGCGCTCCAGATTGTGGCGAAGGGCTTCGGTATGGATGGTGGCTTGGATCGGACGCGGCATGGGTTGGTGGTGGGACGACGATTGAGGGTCTTTATTTTGACATCCCGGGGCATGCTATAACCCGATACCGTTTGGAGACCTATAACAACCCACAGCATCAGCCCGACTGATGCGCGCCTGTAGACAATGAAACGCGGCTTTTTTACCATCATGTCAGCGCAGTTTTTCAGCTCGCTGGCCGACAACGCTCTGTTTGTTGCCGCCGTTCAGTTACTGCGAACCAGCAAGGCACCCGAGTGGCAGCAGGCCGCATTGGTGCCGATGTTTGCCTTGTTTTATGTGATTTTGGCGCCTTTTGTCGGCGCGTTTGCCGATTCCCTGCCCAAAGGCCGGGTGATGCTGTTCAGCAATTTCATCAAGGTCGCGGGCTGCCTGTTGATGCTGTTCGGCACCCACCCCCTGATGGCCTACGCCGTGGTGGGACTGGGGGCCGCGGCCTATTCTCCCGCCAAGTACGGCATCCTCACCGAATTGCTGCCAGCCTCGCAACTGGTCAAAGCCAATGGCTGGATCGAGGGCTTGACCATCGCCTCCATTATTTTGGGCGTCTTGCTGGGCGGCCAGTTGGTGGGGCCGATGTTGTCGCCTCTTTTGCTTTCATTTGATTTTCCCTTCATCACCACCAGCGTGGACACCGCCCCGGAGGCGGCCATCACCGTGCTGATCTTCGTTTACTTTCTGGCCGCCTGGTTCAACACCCATATTCCCCTGAGCGGGGTCGAGATGCGTCCCATGCCCCAGCGGATTTTTTCATTGCTGCCTGATTTTTGGACCTGCAACGCCCGTTTGTGGCGTGACAAGCTGGGTCAGATTTCGCTTGCCGCGACCACATTGATTTGGGGCGTGGCGGGTAATTTGCGTTTCATCGTGCTGGCCTGGGCGGCGGCGGCACTGGGTTACTCGGTGACGCAGGCTTCTGCGCTGCAGGGCGTGGTGGCCATCGGCATGGCGGTGGGCGCGGTGATGGCCTCGATGCGCATGCGGCTGGAAGATGGCCCGCGGGTCATCACGCTGGGCATCGGGATGGGCCTGTTGATCATCATGCTGATTTTCATCACCAACGTCTGGGTGGCGGCACCCTTTCTGATTTTGCTGGGTGCCCTGGGCGGCTTCCTGGTGGTGCCGATGAATGCGCTGTTGCAGCACCGCGGCCACAACCTGATGGGCGCGGGG
>JAZKHK010000013.1:0-2767 GCA_040385425.1 Pseudomonadota bacterium
AAAGTAGTAGCCGTTGCGCCGGTCCCAGCCCTTGATGGCGCCGCTGGCCAGGCTGAGCGACGGAAACGCCACCACCCGGCTTGGGTCGAAAAACTCCTGCGAGCCCAGCCCATCGCAGGCCGGGCAGGCCCCGACCGGCGAGTTGAATGAGAACAGACGCGGCTCCAGCTCTGCAATCGAGTAATTGCAGACCGGACACGCGAATTTGGCGTTAAATAAGTGCTCTTTTGGGCTGTAGCCCCCGTCCTCTTTGCCTAGGGTGCTATCAATTTCGACAGCCAGGGCGCGACCGCCCGCGACCCGCAAGGCGGCCTCGAAACTCTCGGCCAGGCGCTGGCGGAGCTGGTCCCGCACCTGCGGTTCGGTGTCCGGACGCACCTTGATGCGGTCAATCACCACATCAATGTCGTGTTTTTCGGTTTTCTTGAGCGTGGGCAGATTGTCAAATTCGTAGGCTTGTCCGTTGACCCGAAAGCGCACATAGCCTTGCGCCTGCATGTCGGCAAACACGTCCAGGAATTCGCCTTTTTTCTCGCGCGCCAGTGGTGCCAGAATCATCAGCCGGGTGTCGGCCGGCAGCGCCAGCACGGCGTCCACCATCTGGCTCACGGTCTGGGACTGCAGCGGCAAGTCGTGCTCGGGGCAAAACGGCGTGCCGGCGCGGGCAAACAGCAGACGCAGGTAGTCGTGGATCTCGGTCACGGTGCCCACCGTGGAGCGCGGGTTGTGCGAGGTGGCTTTTTGCTCGATCGAGATGGCGGGGGAGAGGCCCTCGATCACATCCACATCGGGCTTGTCCATCAGTTGCAAAAACTGCCGTGCGTAGGTCGAGAGGCTTTCCACGTAGCGGCGCTGGCCTTCCGCGTACAGCGTGTCAAACGCCAGGCTGGACTTGCCCGAGCCGCTCAGGCCCGTGATGACGACCAGCTGGTTGCGCGGAATATCAAGATCGATGTTCTTGAGGTTGTGCGTGCGCGCACCGCGAATGCTGATGGTCTGCAGCTGCAAAGCACTGGCCAGGTACTTGCCATCTGGATGGTGGTCTGGAAACGTGCCGTCGGTGGGGGTGTTCAAGATGGAATGTGCTCGGGAAAACCCATCATGATAATGAAAGAGGCGCCACTTGAATACGGCCCAGTACATGCATGGCTGGCGCAGGGCGGCTGATGTGGTAGCCCTGCGCGAAGTCGATGCCCAAGGCGCTGACGGCGGCCAGTGTTTCCGCATCCTCGACAAACTCGGCAATGGTCTTGACTTTCAGCTCCTTGGCCAGGGTCACGATACTCTTGACGAACGCCAGGTAGACCTCGTCGTGCAGCATGTTGCGGATGAATTCGCCTTCAATCTTGATGTAATCGACCGGGAAGCGCTTGATGTACTGGAATGACGAATAGCCGGAGCCGAAATCGTCGATCGCGAAGCTGAAGCCCTGCAGCTTGATGTCGAGCACGAATTTCTCCAGCAGGCTCAGGTTACTGACGGTTTCGCGTTCGGTGATTTCAAACACGATGCGGCTCGGCGTGATGTTGAATTCCTGCGCCAAATGACTCACCCGGGCCGCAAATTCCCCGACGATCAGCGCCTTGGGCGACAGGTTGACAAACAGCATGCCCTCATAGCCTTGCTCCCTGATCTGGATGAAGGCTTTCTCGATCAGTTGGTAATCCATCTTGTGGGCAATGCCCATGCTTTCGGCTTGCTCGATGAAGTCGTTGGCCGCCACAACCTGGTCTCCGAGTTTGATCCGCATCAGCAGTTCATGGATCACGACCTCGCCCGTGGTGGCGTTGCAGATGGGCTGGAAGTAAGGTGTGATGCTGCCCTGGTCCAGGGCATTCTGGATCATGATGCTTTTCTCGCCGGCCTGCCGGAAGACTTCGGCCATTTCGTCGGCGTCTGGAATGGCGATGGCGTTTTTGCCGGCTTTCTTGGCCTTGTACATCATGTTGTCGGCGACCAGGAACAAGTCCTTGGGGTTGTCGCCGTGAACGGGGCTGATGGCAATGCCGATGGAGGTGGTGGCCTTGATCTTGTGACCGTCTGGCGTTTCCATCGAAAACCCCGCGAGCAACTCGATGATGCGTTGCGCGATCATGTGCGCCTGCGTGTCGGCGGCTTCTGGCAGGATGATGCAGAACTCATCGCCACCGTAGCGCGCCAGCAAATCGCCATCCCGCACGGCGCTGTGCAGCAATTTGGCAAACTCCTGCAGGAACGCGTCGCCGACATGGTGGCCAAAGCGGTCGTTGACGGTTTTGAAGTTGTCCAGGTCCAGCATCAACACGGCAAACTGCTGCTCATGCCGTTTGGCGCGCCCCACCTCATAGCCGAGCAACTCCCAGAACATGCGCTGGTTGTATAAGTCGGTCAGGGGGTCGCGGGTCGCGTAGTGCTCCAGGTCCTTGGTGTATTTGTAGATGGCCTTGACCGAGCCCACCAGGTTGAGCAGCGTGGTCAGAATGCTGCCGATGACCATATGGCGCACGTTATCGACCGCCATCGTCGATTGCACGCCGATGCCGACAATGCCGCCGATTTTGGGCGTATCCAGCAACAAGGTCTTGGTTTGCAGTTCGATGTCCTCCGGGTTCAGGTCCGGCAGTGTGCCTTTCTCATCGGCAATGTTGTGGACGATCTGCAGCAGGGTGGAGCCATGAAAAAACGGATGATCATCCAGTTGTTTGCGCAGAATTTGCTCAAACAGCGCCGTGGTTTCCTTGGACGGCGGATGGCGCCAGAAAATTTCGCATTCATACGCCTCTTCCTC
>JAZKHK010000013.1:2777-22367 GCA_040385425.1 Pseudomonadota bacterium
AATGGTGACCAACGCATAGGCATCAATGATCTGATTGATGTCGAGCAGCAAGGTCTTGATGAACTCACGCCAGTCGCGCACCACATTGGAGGTGATGATGAATTTCTCCAGCAACTTGATCTCGAATTCAAGAATCCCCTTGTCAACGGCCACGCCCTTTATTTTTTCCACCAGCAAGGCCACGTTGTCGAACGTCTGGTTGAATTCAACAAAGCCGAAATCGACCTTGCTGATCTCAAGCTGGTCAAAATCCTTGATGCCGTTGAACGAATCCACTTTGTTGCGAAACAGCTCAACGGAACGGTTGAGTTTTCGGTTCAGGAAGGTGGTCAAGGCGGTGGCCGCCAGCAAGACCAGCAGGCCCAGGATCAAAAACAGGGCGACGTAATAAAGACGGGCCTTCGCCGTGACCGTTTGCAGCTTGTGCTCAATCGCGATGGCCCCCAGCACGTCCCCTGTTTTGGTCCCGGCGTGGCACTGCAGGCAGTCCGCTTGTGCCGTTACCGGGTAGATGTAGCGCAGGTGGGTGCCGCGTTTGAGCACGGTCGGCTTGCCATCAGCCAAGGTCTGCTGCACCTCGACTGGCACGGGGGCTTGCGAGCGCGGGCCATGCCGGGCTTCCAGCGCCTTGCTGCGGTAAATGTCAATCTGGGTGAGCGTGCTGGAAAAGGCGCTGATGCTGTCCGCCGCCAGTTCGTCGACCGGCTGGCCCGAGCCGCCCGCGCGCAAGAACTGATAAATCGTATTGAAGTTTTGTTGGGCGATTTCCCCGGACGTTTCCTGGCTGCGTTCTTCCAGCAACGTTTCATACAGCAGGGAGGACGCCAGCGTGGCTCCCAAAAAAACCAATGCCGCCACACCGACGGTGGCTATAAATACAAATCCCTGAAGCGTTTTGAACCAATTGAATGCATGTTGATACATAGTGCGCATGGTTCAGAAGCCTTGGGAAGAGTGTGAGGGGCAAAAAACGCATTCTACGTTTGGGGAATCCCCCTATTTTTCGCCAACACCCAAGCCTGCGACGGCAGAGCGCATATCAGGGACAATTCAAGGCTTGGACTGCCGTGGCGGTTCGTGACTTTGTGTGTTGGAGGATCCTGTTTTGCCAAAAGTTGAAACCCCGCCTGATGGGAAAAATGCTGTTATTGCCAGCACGATGACGCCGGTCGAGCGGCGCGCTACTTTTTCGCTGGCCACCATTTTTGCCCTGCGTATGTTGGGCCTGTTCCTGATCTTGCCGGTGTTTGCCATCGAAGCCAGTAAATTGCCGGGCGGCGACGACCCGGCCCTGATTGGTCTGGCCATGGGGATCTATGGTTTGACACAAGCCTTGCTGCAATTTCCGTTTGGCCTGGCTTCTGACCGGCTGGGGCGCAAGCGTGTGATTATTTTCGGCTTGCTGGTGTTTGCCGCAGGCAGCCTGATCGCCGCCCTGGCGCACAGCGTCACCTGGCTGGCCATTGGCCGGGCTGTGCAGGGCGCGGGGGCCATTTCGGCTGCCGTGACCGCTTTGCTGGCAGACCAGACCCGGGATGAGGTGCGCACCAAGTCGATGGCGCTGATCGGGGCCAGCATCGGGCTGATGTTTGCGTTGTCCTTGGTCGCGGCTCCTTTGCTGGTGGCTTATATCGGGCTGGTCGGCTTGTTTTTCATGACCGCCAGCCTGGCTTTGGCTGGGGTGGCCGTGGTGATCTGGTGGGTGCCGCCGGAGCCGCTGCAGCATAAAAACCTGCCACGCGGACGCTTGGTGGAAGTGTTGCGCCTGCCGGCTTTATTGCGTTTGAATTTTGGCGTGTTTGTGCTGCATGCGGTTCAGTTGGCCATGTGGATGGCTGTGCCCGGCATGCTGGTGCAAGCGGGTCTGGCGCGTGAGCATCACTGGTGGGTCTATCTGCCAGCAGTCTTCGGCTCATTTTTTGTGATGGGGGGCATGTTTCCGCTGGAAAAACGGGGCTACCTGCGGGCGGTGTTTTTGACCGCGGTAGGCTTGATCGCTGCGGTGCAGATCGGATTTTTGGCGGTGGCCGCGAGTTCACCCAGCGTGGGGATGCTGGCGGTCTTGCTGTTTGTGTTTTTCTGCGGCTTCAATGTGCTGGAGGCGAGCCAGCCGAGCATGGCCTCGCGCGTGGCGCCGGCCCATGTGCGCGGGGCGGCCATGGGGGTTTACAACACGCTGCAGTCGCTGGGCTTTTTTGCCGGTGGTGTGATCGGTGGCTGGTTCATGAAGCACGTTGGGGCGTCCGGTTTGTTCATGGCCTGTGCCGGCGCCATGTTGTTGTGGTTGCTGGTTGCATGGCCGATGAGGGCACCGGTTTCCAACGCGACGATGGTGCCAAAGGCGGGATAATAGACTCAAAGCTAAATAAGGAAAATCATGGCATCCGTTAACAAAGTCATTTTGGTCGGCAACCTGGGACGCGACCCCGAAATCCGCTACCTGCCCAGCGGCGACCCGGTGGCCAACATCACCATTGCCACCAGCAGCAAGTACAAGGGCAAGACCGGCGAGATGGTCGAAGAGACCGAGTGGCACCGCGTCACTTTCTTCGGTAAGCTGGCCGAGATCGTGGGTCAGTACCTGAAAAAAGGCCGTCCCGTCTATGTGGAAGGCCGCATCAAGACCCGCAAGTACACCGACAAAGACGGTATCGAAAAATACGCCACCGACATCATCGCCAGCGAAATGCAAATGCTTGGTGGCCGTGAGGGCATGGGCGAACCGTCGCATGACGATGAAGGCTCAGGCGGAGGCTATTCACGTCCCGCTCCCGCACCGCGTCCCTCGGCCCCTGCCCCGGCACCCCGTCAAGCGCCGGCGCAGTCCCGGCCTTCGAGCGGCTTTGACGATATGGATGATGACATTCCGTTCTGAGATCCAGTCATCCTGATTCTGTAAAAAACCCCGATAAGTCAAAGACTTATTGGGTTTTTTTTTTGTTGTGGCATCTGCTTATTGCAGCATGAACGTCTGGTACTCCAGCGCTTCGAGTTTGCGGCTCAAGATCCAGATCCCAAGCAAGACTGTGACCAGCATGGCCAGGGCGAATCCATAGCCAAACCAAGTCGCACCGAGTTCGAGCGAGATCGCCGTGAACAGGATGTTGGTCAGCGGTAAGGTGGCGGTCAGGATGACGACCGAACGGCGCTGGTCCAGGTAAAACAGCACATTCAGGATACCCAGCAAAACCACTTGCAGGGCAGCCCCCACCACGTCGATGTACAGCAACGGCAGGTACAGCGTCGAGATGCCGAGCCACTCCAGCAAGACGCCGCCCAGCGCAAACGTGATCAGCACGGCAATCGCCTGTATTTTGGCGATGTCAAACAGGCCCCGTTGCACGTGGTAAACCATGTGGTTTCGCATGCGCTCGATAAAGTCCAGGGTCGCGCCTTCGCGTACGGCATCGTAAAACTTGACGTAGTACTCGACAAAGTCGGTTTCAATCCGGACCAAGAAAATAGCCATGCCCGGGATGACCGACAGATAGGATAGAAAAATAGGAAAGTCATAAATCACAGAGGCGTGCAACGGACCAATTACCTGTTGGCCGGTGCTGGGGTAGTACCAGAACATCAGTTTGTCAACCCAGGCCCCCAGATTGAACAGAAAACCCGCCACCATCAGGCTGGGGTACATGGCCCCGGATTTCCAAATGTCAAATGCAATGAAACGGTCAGAGTAATAATTGCGGTAAACCAGCCAGATCATGCCCATCAGCAAGAGGTAATGGCCCAGCACAAAGCCCAGAAGAAGTCCTTCCATGCCCAGTGTTCGCCGAAACAGCAAGGCCAGCAGCAGGGTGGCGCCATAGCCCAGAAAGAAGATGAGCACGATGGCCTTGTAGTGTTTCATGCCTGTCAGGAACACCGTGGTGATCCAGATGGCCGACATCACGGCCAGCCCCATGACAAAGAGCAGCCGGTACAACACCGTTTGCTCTGGAAACAAGAAAGCCACAAACGGCAACGCCAGCAGGATGCTCAAACTGAGAGCTGCCAGAAGCAATCCGTTGAAATTGGGCAGGATAGCCGCCTCGTCCTTGGCAAAGGTGCGGTCGGCCACAAAGCGCGTGAACGACAACTGGACGAACCCGGTCACGATCAAGGACATCAGGAACAGGTAGGTCACCGTCACCTGGAACTGGGCGATGGCGGCTTTGGGAAAGATCACACCCATGCTGAACAGGCCGATCAGCATGATGCCGATGATCGACAACACCCAGGGCCCCGAGCTGATGATGCCCGCAAAAGCATAGGCTTGAATCAGACCCGCGTAGGTCTGCTTCTTGAGTAGTTTGCGTAATTCGAAGCCTATGCCTGCCATTGGAAATTCTTGTCGTAGAGCGCACGGTAGCGGTCAAACATCATGCGCTGGGAGTAATATTTTTCAACCCGCTGGATGGCGGCTTCACTGGCGCGTTGCCATTCTTCGGGGTTGGTCAGCAGCTCCAGCGCGGCCAGCGCCAGCGCCTCGGGGTCGGCAATTCGCACCACCCGCCCGGACGCCCCCATCGCTTCATCCTCACCGGGCAAGCCGAAGACCAGCTGGCGACAGGAGCCTACATCGGTGGAGAGCGTGGGGATGCCTGCTGCATACCCTTCCAGGATGACCAGAGGTAAGGCCTCGCTAATGGAGCTCAAAACCACGAGTCCCACTTGGGGGAGCAACTCCGTGAGCTTTTGAAAGCCGAGGAACTTCACTTTGTCAGCCAGTCCGAGTTGCGCAGCCAACTCGTGGCACTCTCGGGCGTAGCCTGGGGATTCATCTTCCGGGCCGGCAATCCAGGCCTCTGCGTCTGGCAGGCGATTGACCACCGTGCGCATGGCCCGGATGAAGGTCTTGATGTCCTTGATCGGCACCACGCGTCCGATCAGGCACAACACGGGTGGCGGCGTCGCTGCCCGCTGCCCGCGCAAAGGGGCAAAGCGCTCGATATCAATGCCATTGGGGATGTTGGACGTGCGCTCGGGTGGCGCGCCGTCTTGCAACTGGCGCTGGCGATTGGCTTCATACAAGGCAATGATGTCGTCGGCCGCCTGGTACGTTACGTAACCCAGGTGTTCAAAAAAACGGATCCACAACTGGCGGAAATAGCTGACCCGGGAGGGGTCACGCTCAAACACGCTCCGGTTGTCCTTGAGCCACTGGGCCTGGTAGAGATCAATCTTGCGTTCTTTAACGTAAATGCCATGCTCGCTGAGCATGAAGGGGCGTTTGTTTCGATGTTTAAGCAGAACCCCCAGGATGCCGGCATAGCCGGTTGAAACCGCGTGGTAGATACGGGCCGGGGGGCAGCGCAGCGCGACTTCCCGCAGGCGCCAAAAAGGCGTGTGAATATTGCGGATCGTCCAGAAATAGTCTACAAACGACGGGTCCGTGCTGCGGCGGCGGTAACTTTTCTTGATGAAGTCCCACGACTCTTTGCTGTAGAGGAACATCTCATGGCTGATCTTGCCATCGGGGCCGGCCTCATCCATCAGATTGGCAAAAAGACGTGTGCAATCAGGATGCTTCAGGTTGGTTTCAAACAGCTCATGCATGCGCTCAACTTCGGGCATGGTGCCCGCCGTCGCCTTGACGGGCATGACTGGCGGATTGTCCTGATTTTCGAACAGATAGGTGGCTTCCAGATGAACCAGGTTGTCCGGCAAGGCATAACGCATGTCGCCATAGTCTTCGGGTCGGCTGCCCAGAAAGATGGCGCCGAACCGGATTTCTGGAAATCCCCGGATGATCTGATTGACCCAGCTCGATACGCCTCCTGCCACGAAAGGAAAAGTGCCTTCAAGCAAAAGTAGAACATCCACGTTGTCAGCGCGGGGGAAGTCCGGTTTAGATGTGGGGGAGGAATCGGCGGTCACTGAAATTGCTTACGTTATCGGACCCGGTCCAGAAGTCTGCAATGGCACGGGTCCGGGAGGCCGCATTGAGTTCAACGAGTTGTTGCATGAATTGTTTGACCAGCTCAAACTCGCGCCGCTTGAAGGCCATCTCGGCCAGATAGGGCAGCGCAGAGATTTTGGGTTGCCCCAGGGCCACCGCCTGCTGGATGGCCGTTTCTGCGGGTTCAATCTCGCCTTGCGCCAACAAGATGCGACCTTTGAGAAACAGAAGCCCCGAGTTGGCCGGTATTCCCACTGCCAGTGCTTCTTCCAGGTACTTGCGGGCCTGGCCCAGGATGTGATTGCGCAACTCGCCTTGGGCAAGCGATGCGTAAATCAGCTCCCAATGCAGTTCTGCAAGATGACGCAAACAGGTATAGCGCTGCTCAAGCGTCAACTCACCCAGGAGGGTTTCGCGTTCCCGTTGAATGTGCACTGACAGTTTTTTTTCTTCGGCGTCGAGCATGCCGAAGGCCACCAGCCGAACGTCATCGGTGCTGTCGCCCAGCAGGTCTTCAAGAATGGGGTTGGAGACCCGATTGGGCACTGCTTGCAATGTCAGCAGTGATTGCATGCGGATATCGGCTGATACGTTCACCCCCAAGCGGGAGCGGATGGCCCCTTGCCCGCTGCGGTTGATATCCTTGCTCTGGACATCGTACTCGGGCAAATTGACTGAGACAGGAACGGCGAGAAGTGACTTGTCCGCTGCCTGGCGTAGCGTGATACGCGTCATGAACAGCATGCCAATGGCACCAACGACCGGTGTAATGAATGCAAAATCGAATAGCAGCAACCACACCATGGCGCGCGGTTTTTTGAAGTGAGTTGGTATGAATAAAGAACAACTGCTGGCAACGATGGCGCAGGCTGCTGCATGCGCCATCAAGGCACCCATAAAAGCCAGGGTACTGTTTGAGTGGATAAGTGGGCTGACAAAAATGCCCAGATCAGCCAGGACAGCACCCCACGCCCAATAAATGGAATTCATGCGGTGCTCATCCCTTGGCAAGCTCTGTCAATGCTTCCAGCGGGTCTTCCTGGATGAAATCAATGGACCGTAAATGGATGCCAAGCGAATCGAAGTTGCCGCCAAAACGACCTATGAGCCAGTCTTCTATACGTTGCAAAAATCCAGCTTTGGCCGCTTGTGATGCAAATGGCATCAGCACGGCAATCACCGGTTTGCCATTGACTTGGGTTTGCCAATAAAGGTCGAGCCCGCGCTTGATGCGCAGGAATTCGGCTGGAATTTCCTCGCGCTGGGGGCCGCTGAACGTCATGACCACAATGTGACTGGAAATGCCTACTTTTTTCTGCATCAACATCATGCGGACAAGTTCTTCGGCGAACAGGGCGGGCAAGGTTGGTAGACGCATCTGAATATGGCGCACTTCAGGGGCATTGCGGATGTTGTCTGCGTAGTAGGCCAGGATGACCGACATCATTTGCAGATTTTCGACATTGAGCGAGAAAAATGGCATCCGGGTGACGGCCAGTACGCCAATCAAGGTGTCGTTCCCCGCCACCAGGGGTGCCACAACCAACTGCTTGGTCTGGCGTTCCAGGCTTACATCCCGGCTTGCAATATGAGCCAGGCTGCACGAGTCCAGCGCCAGACGCAGCAATTCGTCATCCGGCGCCAATTCCTCGGGCTCACCTAAAACGGCGATCCGCTCACCTAAAACAAAGCTTGATCCTTGTGGTTTCAGTGTGTAGAGCACAGCCGATTCAATGTTGACGTACTGGGACAAAAGCTGCAGCATGCTCTTGGCGCCGGGCATGAGCACGGGTTCCTGGCTGCGCTCAATCACGATGGTGCGCAAGCGGGACAAGGCATCACGCAAAGAGCCGGGACGAGCCAGCATTTCCTGTTCCAGGCGGTCATGTGAAAAATTAAGCAACAAGTGCCGTTTGGTGAGTCGGGACAAGCGCTCGGTCACATAAAGATAGGTTTCCTCCATGCGCAAGTTCCGGTCACGCCAGACATCGCTGAATTCACCGCAAACCAGCACCAGCAAGCCGCCGCCGAAAAAAAACGAGGGAGCAAAATGTTCCGTCACCAAACCTAGATAATTGGCCAGCAACCAGTTGCCCAAAATTGGAATGCTGCCCAACAGGCCGGAAAACACGCCATAGCGCAAGGCGATCAGTACCGGTGCAAACCACAGCCAGGGAAATGGGCCGTCTGCCACCATGGGGTCGGTGGGACTGGCCAGCCAGGCAATGCCAATCGCCACCAGCGGAATAACGATGACCTCCAGCCATTGCGACCGGCCAACGACCTGTTCAGGCGCGAGAGCCTCGGCGCCCGCAAACCGCTTCAAAAATCCTGAAAAATCAAGGCGCGGCATATCGCCTTATTTCAAGCTGGCTTTGTCGGAGACCAGTTGCAAACTGGCCAGCAAGTCGGTGAGCAAGGTCTGCGACACAGCAGACAGCGCGTCACGACTCCAGCCACTTTTGGCCCCGGAAGCACTCCACACGACCTTGTCATTGCTCAGGTCGATCACTTTCAACGTGACACCTACAGCCGGTTCACCATCAATACCTACTTTGTAGCGCCACTCTTCCACGCTGCCGGTCACGGCGAAGCGTACGCCCTGCTCGCGAGCCCACTTTTGCGCCTCTTCGCTCACCTTGCGCTCCGTGGGTTCAAACAGGCTGTCACGAGACAACAGGGCCGGGTAATGCAGCAGGGTGTTGATGCCGCGGCGGCGTAGCTGATGCTCCAGCATGGACTCCGCCGACAGCGCTGCCTGGGGGGTGTCGGTGTTGTTGGCCAACGGCAATAGCGCCCATTTGGCCTGGTCATCCAGCGCATCGTGGTCGGCTGTAGATTGGATGGTGCTGGAGCAGGCAGTCATCAGGAGTACGGACAAGCCGAACAATATGAATTTAATTCTTTTCATTTATGAAAATTCCCTAAAAGTAGTGTCGGTAACGAATCGCCAATGAGCGAGACATGGAGGTGCCAGACACCTGCCCCTCACTGCCTTGCCACTGCACGGAGAGATGGTCCTCACCCGTGAGTGACCCTGCCATGCCCAAAATGCCGGAGTGGCTATCGCTACCCGCGGAATTATGGCTGACACAAAAATCCAGAAAAGGACGCCAGGCGCGGCTGTAGACGGTCTGCAAATTTTGCCCCGCCAGATTTTCCCCCATGCCCAGGCAAGCGCCCCATGTCGTACCGCTTTCCGGGATGAAGTAGGCCACAGGATCGATAGCGCGGCTGGCAATGGCGTCCTTGACCTGTTGGGGCAGCATCGTCCATGAACTGTCGGGACTTCCATCGTTAAAGAAGTGCTGGTGGGTAGAGAAGGCACGCACCCGCCAGTCTGGGTACTCGGTGCGGATGCGGTAACCCGCTTCCAGGTCAAGAATGTGGCCGCGGCCCAAGTAGTCGCCGTTTTGCGTGTAGTACTGGGTCGCCCGGGGCGCGATGCGCAGATACTCGCGTTTGCCCAAGGCGTAGTTGATGCTGGCGTGCAGACTGTGCTCATAGCCATAGACCTGCATGGGCAGGCTCACGGCCGAGTCTGCGCGATAGTCCAGCCCCGCTTCCAGATTGATGCGTCCACCCCATTGCAGGGTTTGGCTCATGCGCAGGCCGGTGTAACTCTGCAATTCATGGCGTCGGAAAAGTGTCAAACTGCTGTCGCCACGCTGGCCCAACCAACGGGTTTCAATGCTGTCGAGGCGATCCGAGTCAGGGAGTGCTGGTGCCAGAGTGGGGTCATCGCTGGATTGCCCCATGCGCGACCACCCCACTGTGACGTGAAGTTTCGGGTTGGGTACCCAGCGCGCTTCCCATTGAACGCCTTGGCGTTCCACCGAGCCCAACACAACGCCCTGGTTTTCAAGTGAGCCCTGACTTTCATTGGCAACTCTGAGTTGAATGTAATTCGCGTGAAGAGGCGCGTGCTGGCGGAAGCGGTCATACAGCGGTTCGTCGCTATCCTGCTGGCTCATGCCCTTGAACGAAATGTCCAAGGCTTGTTGAGCATGACCCAGTGCATAGGCTGTGTCATAGCGGTTGTAAATGGGCAAGCCGGTGCTGTTGCGGGTGAGTAAACGGTCCATGGCCTGCGTCTCAACCAACTGCAAGGCCACTTGCGAGTCGCCCCATAAGGGGGGCGGTATCTGGCGTTGGCGTGTGTAACGCAGCCACATCCAGGCCCGTGCATTGGCAAACTGCTCCTTGCCAATAGCCCATCCCAACACCAACGCGATGGTTTGTTCGTCGTCCGTCTGACCGACTGGCGCACCTCTCATTTGACTGGCCAGTTGGCGTACCAGTTGCAGGGCTGGATCGCCGGGTTGATTGAGCATGGACAGCCGGACCAGGGCCAGCAATTCAGGGTTCTGGCCAAGGTTCTGAAAGCTGGCAGGGTGCGGGTATTTTTGTTTCAGGCGCAGCCAGGCATGCCGGCGAATCCGCTCAGCCATGCCGGCACGTTGGCTGCGCTCCAGCGCGTCGGCGTAATTGAGAAGGAGTAGCGAATCATCTGGATTGCGCTGGATCTCCCGGGCGTACCAGGTGACTGCTTCGCGATGCCGGTCCAGCACCTGATTGGCAGCCGCATAGGCAAGCCAGTACGCCGGGTCCTTGTTCGCCCGGGGCGCGTATTGCTGCAGTGCCGCCGACAAATCATCCGTGCGGACCTCATCAATGAGAAACCAAAGAGACGCCAGAATGATGTCCGTGTCGTCGGGGCTTTTCTGGCGGGCCCGGCGCAAATCTGCCCAAGCCAGGTCCGGCATTTTTTTGCGTTGGTAAAACTGGGCACGGATTTGCAAAAAGCGTACCTCTTGTTCAGCCTTGAGCAAGGCCTGGGCGTCCAGCGACTTGAAAATTCGGGCTTGCGCTTGAAAGTCACCCATTTCGGCGTAGATCCCCAAGCCCAGAATAAGTTGATCCAGTGCATCAAAACGACGATAAGCATCCAGTGCCAGTCCTGCGGCTTGGGCAGGGTGCTTTTGGCGGGCCAGAAACACCAGTCGCGACCAGTCTGCCGTGGTGGCCTGAGGCGTCTGCGTGTAACGTTGGTAAGCGCCTTGTGCGGCGTCGTATTCGCGAAGCTCCCAGGCAACCTGGCCCAGCAAGCGCCAAAACTCTGTCGCCTCTGTCGCGATGCGGCCCTCATGGGTTTGCATCAAGGTCAGAGCCTCTCGCATGTGATCCCGGCGAATAAGCAGGACCACCGCATGCAACACGGCGTCCATAGAAAACGGTTCGAATTGACTGCGTTGCACGTATAAAAACTCAGCCCGCTCATCATCACCGGCATTTTCAGCCAGCCGTGCTGCGTATTCGAGGAGTAAAGGATTTTTCTTCTGTCCGAATTGCTGCTCAAAAAAGCGGGAGCCCTGTGCGGGTTCTACCGTGGTTTCATAAAGATCGAAAATATCTTTCCATTGCGCATCTGACAGCGTTGTCTGTTTTGACCGAACTACCCATGCCTGCAGGGCGATTGAGGGATCTTCCAGAACAGCGGCCAGACGAATAACGGCCGAAACAACATCTGCGGAACGATCCCCTTGTTGAAACAAGGTCCGCCATTGCTCGCCCGCCACGACAGGACGCTGGGTCCACTCAGCAACCTGCGCGAGTTTTCGCCGCCAGGTGCTGTCTTTGGGCATCTGCTGCACCGCTTGACGAGCCACCTGCAACGCCCGCTCCAAATCACCATTGCCTAGAAATACATCGTAGGCCAGGACAGAATTTTCCTGATTGAACGGACGTGTTAAATCGTTCCCCTTCATGACGTCAGGTATTTTGCGTTGAGCAATATCCTTGCGGCCGTCAATCGGAGATGAGTAGTCTTTCGACTTCGTTGTGGTCAGATCATTGGCCTGCGCTGATGAAAATCCGATGCAGGCCATGCAGGTCAAAAGTAGCTTGAGGCTCATGGCGCGATCGGGGTCTTATCTGCTTGGAAAACCAATTGGCGGGCATAACGGGCCGCCTGGACAGGCTCTCCCGCCGCTTGGGCGGTTCGGGCCAGATAACGCATCGTGGTGGGGTCATTTTCCAGATTTCCTAGATACAGGTCAGCCGAACGCATGGCTTCTTTGAACTTGCTGGCCGCCATGAGTGTTCCAACACCTTTCAGGAATAGACGGCGGGCTTCATCTGGGTGACTGGCCTGATTCCGTGCCATTAAAAAATACTCTGCGGCCAGGCTGTACTCGCCCGTACCGAGCGCCTCTTTGCCATATTGCTCCAGTGTTCTGGATGCTTGTCCGACTTCAATTTGCTCAAGTAGAGCAACCCCCATGCTTGGTAAGTTCAGCTTGAACGCAGCGGCGGCAAAGATGCGGACGAGATGTTCCGGAATTTTTTCTTTGCTTGCGCTTTCCAAGATGACCGTTAGTTGCGCAATTAAACGTTCCCGCTCCTGGTCATCTGGATTGGCTGCCAGAGCCTTCTCATAAGTTTTCGTCAACATGATCCAGGCTTCGGTTCGCTGACGTAAATCACCTGTGCCAAGCAAAGGCAGGAGTCTCAACTCTATCGTCTTGGTATCGAGATCGTTCTGTTGAGATTTGGTGAGCAAAATAGCAGCATCTGCATTCCGGGTCTCGGCACGGTAAAGGTTTTGAATGTAGGACCGAGTCAACTCATCCAGCGTTTCTTGCCCATAGAGTTTCTCTACCAATGTTCTGCGGGGGTAGATCAAAACCAGCAGCGCCAAAATCAGCACTGCGATCAAACCCAGTTGCCAATTGGACGCCAGAACGAGACGGGGGATTTCCCCGTCATTACCGGCATATCGTTTCGAGCGGTCGGGCAGCATGGGCCTTGATTTCATAGTGGGATAAATTGGCGATCCGTTGGGTCGGCGCGATGTCCTTGCCGGCAACGCGTACACGACAGGCTTGAGCATTGGCCAGCGTGAATTTGAGCGGTACGTTTCCTGCCAGATTCCAGCGTAAGCCTCCTGTCGTCGGTTCGAAACTTTCGATCCTTGCATTGGCCGATACCAGGCGCAGCGTTGCTGATTCGGCCGGGCTCAATACCAGTTCAGCGGCATCGCTGCCCAGGTGGAGGTAGCTCTCAGACTGCCCGGCCCGGTAGCCGGCAATAGCATGGCTTTTTTCCAGATTCGGGAACCCCATGGCGACCGGTATTCTCAAAGTGCGCAACTGCGAAGCGCCGCGTACTCTCCAGCCGTCTGGTGTTCGCGCTACGGCCAGTTGCTGAAAATCAAGCACCTGACGTGCATAGTCGGAAACAAAAACGGGCGTGGTTTCCTGGCTCAAGGCATAGGAAAACACCTTGTCCAGTGATTTCATGCCAGCATGTTTGGTGGTGAGATAGGTGTGGAAATAGATATTGATCGGTTTAAGGCGGCGTGGTTTCTCGGTGAACTCGAAAGTCTCGATCACGCGTTCAAACCCGTAGAACGGACCCTGCCAATTGTTGGTGTAAACGTTTTCGTTCTGATTGGGGGCGAACACCTGGAATCCACCGGTACGCTGCAACCCCAGCCCTTCGACTTCTGTAACGGTGGGGGAAGATCGGGTGGCCACGGTGTCGCCACCGTTCATATTGAGAACCCCGATCTTGCGCGTCAAAGCCAGCGCGTCACTGCCGGGAACGCAATCCCCCGTCCAGAAAAAAATATCTACTTTTTTGCCCGGTGGTGCAAGCCGCTCTTCGATGTAGTCAATCGAGCCCTGGATTTCGCGCTGGAGATCGAATCGATACCCCGGTAAGCGCAAGTTGTACCCCTCATTCGCATCGCTGGCATTGGCTTTGCGCCAGATAAAAGGATGCGTGTAGCTGTGGGATGCGATCGCGACATGGGGCGCCCGGAAAATATCCTGCGCGACTTTCTCGGCCAGACTCGACATGCTCGGATACAAGCCCTTGGGAGATAGTTCCGCTTCAATCACTGAGATCGTCATGGGAAGGGCGTATTTGTTGACCACCCTGTCTCGCACCATTTCACCGGCAATGGGGTTGCCAGGCAATTCCGCGCGACTGATAAACCCATCGCCATCCATATGGACCATGAGCATTCTCCGTCCCGTCTCGGTCGTGGCATCGGGCACAGGCATGTCGGGTAGACGCAAGGCTTGCCGCAAGAAGTCGAAAGGATTGATGACCCAGCGATTGCCACTGTTGCCCGGTAAGGTGACCACACCATAAGGCTCAATGGCATATCCGCCCCAAGGCATCAACGCCGCTGCGACTTGTTGATCATTGCCGCGCTTGAACGTTAGTAGTGGCTTGCCTTGCGACAAGCTCAGGGAGAAAAATCCCTCTGGCGTAGGTTGCGGCAGCCGTTCAAAACCCAGCATCGAATCCTGTTGGGAGATTTCAATCGGCGCGGTGGTCCTCGGCGGGTACTTGGTAGTCAGTCCCAGGGACTGGCCCAGCGGGCTCTCGAGCAGATAGTCAAGTTGATTGATCAGCGCCAGGGGAATTTTTTCTCCCACCTGTTTGCCGATCCATTCGATCAGTTTTTGGCGCTCACCGGGACTGGCCTCCTTTGTCATCCAGATCACTACACCGGCATAGCGCCCCGCAAGTGAGTACTCGGGCAGATGATGAGGATCTACAAACTCCGGCACATAGCCCAGGTAATTCAGCGGCATCGCTATCAAGCGCGCCGAATCAATCGTGGATAACTCAAACTCATCCTTTAACGGACTGTGAACCACCAGCACCCGCCGTGGCATGACTTCAATGGCACCCACTCCCAGCGTAGCCAGGTCCGGCGTGGCGACCCAGGGAATGAACCCGAGGTCCATGATGCGTTGCGCTGTTTCGCGGGCCAGTTCCCTTTTTGCAGACGGCACGTAATCGATGACGATGACCGGCAGCCGGAATTCGTCCCGTACCCGGTTCAATTGCCCCAGCAGCCATAAACGATCTGCTTCGGGAACGGTTTTGTAGCTGGCTTTGCCCGCGTCATAGCCTTGAAAGAGCGACTCGGCCACCACGGCTTCTACCTGCTTATAGGTGCGCGGCAATATTTCGAACCCGCGGTTGAAGATCAGATTGACCTGCGGGTAGCGCTGCTTGACGGCGTTCACCACAGCCACCATGCCCGCTTCCTGGCGTGCTCGCTCTTCAGGGGTTTTGGCAAATAGCTGGTAGGAATCCAGTGTGTCCAGGAAAAAAGTCCGATAGCCGCTGTTCCATAGCGGCGTAATGATGTTGTCTGTAAAAAACCGGGGCCACTCGGGGTGAGATTGATCAATCAAGCGGCTGCCCCAATCCTTGTTCTCGCCACGCAGCCAGGTTTTGGGAATACTGCTGGCGTAAGGGCGCGAAGGCTGTACTTCTCCTAATGCCACATAGGCGGCTAAACGGGTGCGCGCCAGCGCAGGCAATTTTGGATCGGGGACATGGCCGGGGTCGACCACCACGATGTCAAAGGCCTGCAGTTCGTTCCACGGTGGATTGGCCCCGTAATAAAACGCCACTGCCGGGCTGGCCGGCGCAGCGGCAACTCGTGCGCCAAGCAGGCTGGCCAGCAAAGCCATAAAAAGTCCCAATAAATTTCTCAAATCAGGACTCCGCAGGATGCAAACCCATTAAGTTAAATTTTTTACGAACAGAACAGGCATGAAACACGATTTTTCTCAAAGAAGCACGAGGATTAAAGGATAGGCAAAAAAGGACGAGCATACCTGTTTCTTTTTTTTGTAAGTATTTGTTCTTTTATGAAAACTTTGGAGTTGACGGTTTTTTTAGCCGTATTTCTTTGAAGAGTCTTCTCCATCCCTGGCTCGCTATGGGATGAGTGCGCGAAGGTTTGTACTGTCGGGGGTATATGTATATACTCCACGTAGTATTTAAGGATGCCTCATGCGTTCACTTTTTTTCTCTGGATTTTTCCGTTCCGTTCGTTTGTTCATACCGTTGACCGGTGCGATTTTTGTGCCAGTGGCCGTCGCGCAGGTCGCCATTCCAGTGCCGGTCGTGCCCGCGCAAATCAAGTCTGTGGGAACCGGGTTTGAGCTGGACGGCACGATTCAGCCCGTCAAGCAGAGCACGATTTCGGCGCAGACTAGCGGGCGCATTGCCACACTGGTGGTCAAGGCGGGGGACAAGGTGCGCGCCGGTCAGTTGCTGGCCACCATTGATGACCGCGAAACGCAAACCGGCATTCAGCGTAGCCAGGCCCAGGTGGCGCAGGCCCAAGCCGAACTGCGCAATGCCCAGGCCAATTTCGACCGCACGCGTGATCTGCAGGCCAAGGGCTTCGTGAGTTCCGCCGCACTGGATACGGCCGACTCCCAACTCAAGGGCGCGCTGGCCGGGCGGGACCAAGCCGGAGCCGGTGCCCGCCAGTCGGCACTGGCGCAGGGCTTTACCCGGGTGACGGCGCCTTTTGAGGGCTGGGTGTTGCAGACGCAAGTGGACGCGGGCGATCTGGCCGTGCCAGGAAAACCACTTCTCACGCTCTATGCCCCCTTGCCGATCCGGGCGGTCGTCCAGGTGCCGGTTTCCCGCGCGGGTGTGGCGCGGGCTGCGGGCTCGGTAGATGTTTTCGTACCCAACGGGGTGGGTGGCGGCCAATGGGTGCGTCCGGTGTCGCGCAGTGTCGTCCCGAATGCCGATCCGGTGACTCAAACCATGGAATGGCGTCTTGAGTTGCCTGCGGAGGCTGCCAAAACCTTGTTGCCCGGCGAACAGGTGCGGGTGCGATTTACCGGGGGGCAGGCGGACCGCATGGTGGTGCCGGGCGCAGCCCTGTTGCGACGCGGCGAGTTGACAGCGGTCTATGCCGTTTCGGGCAAGGGCTTTGCATTGAAGGCGGTTCGCCTGGGGGCCGATCACGGCGCTGACGGTGTGGAAGTGCTGGCTGGTTTGGTGGCGGGAGACCGTGTCGCACTCGACCCGGTCAAAGCCGGTTTGGCGGGCGCACAAGCCGTAGCGCCAGCAACGGTGCAACCTGCAGCGGCCAAGTGAGGCGCACATGAACAATCAACCCTCCTTGGGCATCTCCGGCCACATTGCGGCGGCATTCCAGAACCATGCGCTCACGCCTTTGCTGGCGCTGGTCGCCTTGCTGCTGGGGCTGTTTGCCGTGTTGGTGACGCCACGCGAAGAAGAGCCGCAGATCAATGTGACGATGGCCGATGTGCTGATCCCGTTCCCCGGCGCCAACAGTGTTGATGTGCAAAACATGGTGGCCCGCCCGGCAGAGCAGGTGTTAAGCCAGATTGCCGGCATTGAGCACACCTATTCGGTGGCCCGGCCCGGTTTGGCGGTGTTGACGGTGCAATTCAAAGTGGGCGTGCCGCGCACCGAGGCCTTGGTGCGCTTGTATGACGTGCTCAACGCCAACCAGGACTGGTTGCCGCGCGAATTGGGCACGCTCAGTCCCATTGTGAAACCCAAGGGCATTGACGATGTGCCGGTGCTCGGCGTGACCTTGTGGAGCCGCGAGGCCTTGCCGGCGTCCGAGCTGGAGCGGGCTGCCCACGCTGTTGAGTCCGAAATCAAGCGGGTGCCCGGTACGCGGGAGGTGCAGACCATTGGCGGACCGGGGCGTGCGGTGCATGTCTGGCTGGACCCGGTGCGCCTGCGGGAGCGAGGCGTTGACCTGCTGGCGCTCAAACAGTCATTGGCCGCATCCAACTTTGGCATGCCGTCCGGGGCGGTGCTGGAGACGTTGACCTCCTCAGCCCAGATGCTGAGCATCGAAACGGGGGAGTTCTTGCGTTCGGCGCAAGATGTGGGTGACCTCGTCGTTGGCGTCAGCAAAGGCTTGCCGGTCTATTTGCGCGAAGTGGCTCGCATTGAAGACAGCGCCCAAATCGCGCAACGGTATGTGTGGTTTACGCCCGGTGGGGCAGCAGCCCAGCCGGCGGAACTGACAAGCGATAAAACGACAAGCGACAAGCCTGCACCTCAAGCCGGCAGCGTGTACCCGGCGGTGACGATCACCGTCACCAAAAAACCCGGCGAGAACGCGGTCGATGTGGCGCAGGCGGTGCGCGAGCGCGTCAAGGCGCTGAGCAACACGGTAATTCCGGTCAACATCGAAACCACCATCACTCGCGACTATGGCGAGACAGCCGCCGAAAAAGCCAACAAGCTGATTCAGAAGCTGGCCTTTGCCACCGGCTCCGTCATTTTGCTGGTCGGCTTTGCCTTGGGGCGGCGCGAAGCGGTGATTGTGGGTGCGGCCGTGATCCTGACGCTCACCGCCACGCTGTTCGCGTCCTGGGCCTGGGGGTTCACGCTCAATCGCGTGTCGCTGTTCGCGCTGATTTTTTCTATCGGCATCCTGGTAGACGATGCCATTGTGGTGGTCGAGAACATCCACCGGCATCAGCAGTTGACGCCTGAGGCCACGCTCAAGGACATCATTCCGCGTGCGGTCGATGAAGTGGGCGGCCCGACCATTCTGGCCACTTTGACCGTGATTGCCGCCTTGCTGCCGATGGCCTTTGTATCCGGTTTGATGGGCCCGTACATGAGCCCGATCCCGATCAACTCCAGCCTGGGCATGGCGATCTCGCTGGCCATCGCGTTCACCGTCACGCCGTGGCTCGCATTGAAATTGATGAAGCCGCACGGCCATGCCCCGGCTGACCATGACAAGGCCAAAGGACTCGGCCCCAAGTTGCAAACCCTGTTTACCCGCGTGCTGACGCCGTTTCTGGACAGCGCACGCAAACGCTGGCTGCTGCTGGGCGGCATCCTGGTGGCCCTGATGTTGTCGATCGGCCTGACGCTGGTGCAATGGGTGGTCATGAAGATGCTGCCGTTCGACAACAAGAGCGAGTTCCAGGTGGTGGTCGAAATGCCCGCTGGCACGCCGCTGGAAAACACCGCCGCCACGCTGCATGAACTGGGGGCATTTTTGGCGCAGCAGCCTGAAGTGCTGAACCTGCAGGCCTATGCCGGCACCGCCTCGCCCATCACTTTCAATGGCCTGGTTCGTCAATACTATTTCCGCGCCGACGCGGAGCAGGGCGACCTGCAGGTGAACCTGGTGGACAAGCACCACCGCAGCGAGAAGAGCCACGCCATTGCGCAACGCCTGCGGCCCGACCTGGAGAAAATTGGCCTGCGCTACAACGCCCGCATCAAAGTGGTCGAAGTGCCGCCCGGCCCGCCCGTGATGTCGCCCTTGATGGCCGAGGTTTACGGCCCGGACGAAGCCGGGCGCCAGGCCGTGGCCAGTCGCGTGGCGAAAGCGTTTGCCGCGACGCCGGACATCGTCGGCATCGACACCTCGCTCAAGGAAAACGCCCCTCGCGCCTATTTGCGCGTGCGCCGCCAGCGTGCCGAGTCCCTGGGTATTCCAGTCGCCGTGGTGGCGCAGAGTGCGGCGATGGCCTTGTCGGGCGCCAATGTGGCGTACCTGCATGACGGCCAGTCCAAATACCCGGTTCCGGTGCGCCTGCAATTGCCGCTTGCTTCCCAGATCGGATTGGATGATTTACTGGCGATTCCGTTGCGAGCCGCCAATGGCCAGATGGTGCCATTGTCCGAACTGGTCGAGGTCGAGCGCGGCGTCATTGACAAACCCTTGTTCACCAAGGACTTGCAGGGCGTGAGCTATGTGTTCGGCGACATGGCTGGCAAGCTCGATTCGCCTTTGTACGGCCTGTTTGCCATCCGAGGAAAACTCAAAGAAGCGGCCTTGCCCGGCACAGGTGAACTCGGCGAATACTGGATTCACCAGCCCGCAGATCCCTACCGCCAGTACGCCCTCAAGTGGG
>JAZKHK010000013.1:22377-40532 GCA_040385425.1 Pseudomonadota bacterium
CAAGTGGGACGGCGAGCTGCAGATCACCTACGACACCTTCCGGGACATGGGGGCGGCCTACGGCGTCGGCCTGATCCTGATTTACCTGCTGGTGGTAGCGCAGTTCCGCAGCTACCTGACGCCGCTGGTGATCATGGCGCCGATTCCGCTGACGATCATTGGCGTGATGCCGGGCCATGCCCTGCTGGGCTCGCAGTTCACGGCCACGTCCATGATCGGCATGATTGCGCTGGCCGGCATCATCGTGCGCAACTCGATCCTGCTGGTGGACTTCATCGAGCTGCAAGTGGCGCAGGGGCTGGCCTTCAAGGATGCCGTGGTGCAGTCGGCCGCGGTGCGTGCGCAGCCGATTGCGCTGACCGGCCTGGCGGCCATGATCGGCGCGTTTTTTATCTTGGATGACCCGATCTTCAATGGCCTGGCCGTCTCCCTGATTTTTGGTATTTTGGTCTCGACCCTGCTCACGCTGGTGGTCATTCCGGTCCTTTATTACGCCCTGTACCGGCGTCGTATGGAATCGCGCGCAGACGCGAATGCTCTCGAGGTGCATTCCACTTAAATCAAAAACCTGCAGGAGACAAATCATGGCTCATATCGTCATCATGGGGGCTGGCATCGGCGGCCTGCCCGCCGCTTATGAACTACGCGAGTTGCTGGGCAAAGAGCACCGCATCACCGTCGTCAACTCGACCGACTATTTCCAGTTTGTGCCAAGCAACCCTTGGGTTGCCGTCGGCTGGCGCGAGCGCGAACAGATCACGCTGCCGATTGCCCCTTATTTGGAGCGCAAGGACATTGCCTTTATTGCCCAGGCTGTCACTCAAATCGATGCGCCCGGCAACCAATTGACGCTGGCGGGTGGCGACACGCTGGCCTACGACTACCTGGTGATCACCACCGGCCCCAAGCTGGCGTTCAATGAGATACCGGGTGCCGGCCCGCTCACCTCGGGCGGCGGCGGCTTCACCCACTCAGTGTGCAGCGTGGACCATGCACAAGCGTTTTTTGCAGACTACCAGAAGTTTCTCGACAACCCCGGCCCGGTCGTGATTGGTGCCATGCCCGGTGCCAGTTGCTTTGGCCCGGCCTATGAGTTCGCCTTCATTCTGGACACCGACCTGCGCAAACGCAAACTGCGCCACAAAGTGCCCATGACGTATGTGACGAGCGAGCCCTACATCGGGCATTTGGGCCTGGGCGGCGTGGGCGACAGCAAATCGATGCTGGAGTCCGAGATGCGCAACCGCGACATGAAGTGGATCACCAACGCCAAGACGACGCGGGTGGAAGAGGGCAAGATGTTCGTCACCCAACTCGACGACCTGGGCCAGGTCTACAAGGAGCATGAAATTGACTTCAAGCTGTCCATGATGCTGCCCGCTTTCAAGGGCGTGGATGCGGTGGCTGCCGTGCCCAACCTGTGCAACCCGCGCGGCTTTGTGCTGATTGACGAGTTCCAGCGCAGCAAGGCCTACCGCAATATTTTTTCGGCGGGCGTGTGTGTGTCGATTCCGCCGGTGGAAGTGACACCGGTGCCCACCGGCACCCCCAAAACCGGCTACATGATCGAAAGCATGGTGGGCGCCATTGCGCACAACATCGCCGATGAGTTGGCCGGTAAAACGCCCGAGGCCAAAGGCACCTGGAACGCCATCTGCCTGGCCGACATGGGCGACACCGGCGCCGCCTTTGTGGCACTGCCGCAGATCCCGCCGCGCAATGTCAATTGGTTCAAAAAAGGCAAGTGGGTGCATCTGGCCAAGATCGCGTTCGAGAAGTACTTCATCAGCAAGATCAAGAACGGCAACTCCGAACCCATTTACGAGAAATACGTGCTCAAGCTGTTGGGCATCGTGCGCCTGGCTGACAAAACCAAATAGCTAATTCTTCCCTTCTTTCAACTTTTACAGGAGTATCACCATGACCGTTCAACGCTACATCCTTGTTTTTGCCGGCCTTTTCATCATGATTTCGCTGGCGCTCGGGGTCGAGGGCAGCCCCTTGTTTGTGAGCAAATGGGCGCTGGCCTTCACGGCTTTTGTCGGCGTCAATCTGTTCCAATCTGGCTTTACCAATTTTTGCCCGCTGGGCATCATCCTGAAAAAGCTCGGTGTGCCCGAGTCGAAAATCGGATGTGCCAATTAAGCTTGTCCGCAGGCAGCCGTATTTGAGGAGAACCCCATGACCAAATTGACAGACGCTGCCGCCCGCACGGAGGTGCTCAACCGCCTGCGCCGCGCGGAAGGCCAGATTCGGGGCGTGCAGCGCATGATCGAAGAAGGCGAGAGCTGCCTCAAGATCGGCCAGCAATTTTCCGCCGTGCGCAAAGCGCTGGACAGCACGTATTTGCGTATGACGATGTGCTTCATGGCGCAGGAGCTGGACGCCTGCATCCAGCCCGACGCGACCCAGAAAGAAGGCCTGGAGCTCATGCTCAAGGACATGGAAACTCTGCTGACCCGGATGGGGTGACGTTTTATATGCTAAATCAGCCGCTAGCCCTCGTCGATGTTGTGTAGTCAGCTATCAAAACAATAGTGATTGTGGGGCAAAGCACAGGCTGGTTGATGGGCGTTGCTCCAAGATAGGGGGTGGCCCAGCCTGCAGAATGGACGTCGGTTTCATACCCAAAGCCGACAGCCAATTTTCCTGACAGCGGTCATCCAAATCATCTGACTTTACGCTTTAACGTCGGCCGTGAATGGGCCGCAACGGCGCACTCAGCATTGAAGAATGGCGACCATTCTGGCCGCCGTTGTGGGTCCATTCGACGAACCTGTTGTACGTCTCAGCGCTCAAAGAACCACTCCATGAATTCACCGGCAACTTCGGGTGACAGTTCTTGTACAGCCTCTGCAACAAGTGGCTGACCTTTTGCAGCTGCAATTGCCGAAAGCGCGCATTGCAGAAAATCTGCATCCCATTCGCGTGCCGAAGCGGCCGCAACCAATGATGGCAACTTCGCCAATGCATCTAAGTAGGCACCTGCGAGTTCACCCGGCACCTCTATTTCTTGCTTTCTTCGGCAGATTTCAACCCATGCCGGAAATTGAAAATAGACGGCATCCGCCCCAAGCGGATTGGTTGCGGCCACATGAACCACGTGAGGGACAGCGGCGAACGACGCATCAAATACATTCCCTTGGTGAGCCAATGCACTCCAAAGGGAAAACCAAGGCTCAGAATCACCCTGCGCGCCAGGAAGAGTGCTCAGCTGAGATAGCAGTGCCGGGATGTCCGTCGCAGCACCATATGCATGATGAAGCTCGGACCAGTGATTGCTTTCGAGGGTAAGCACTGCTAGTTCCTATGACGTACAACGTCTTAAATGAGCGGCCTCGCGCGGCTTTATGCGCGCGGTCCGCTCGATTGATGGGTTGGGCGGCTGGCTACGCACAATATGACAAGGCTAGAACGGCTGGCAGTCCCCGCTCAATGCGGCGCCAGTTAACAAACGCCGAACACTCAACAATTGCGGCGTATTGCTCAGGACACCTGGCCATGAACGGTTTGACGTTCTCAAGCTCCACGGTCAGAACCTTACCCAACTCACAGTGGATGGACGTCATTTCTTCTTCCGGAGCATCGAGACTCGACATGCAGTCAATCCACGCATTCATGTTTCGGCCATAGAACGCCGGAAACTGAAACACGCGGTTGAATTCATCGTGGAATGACGGCCAGTCGGTGATTCGGTCGCATTCGATCTTTGCGAGGGCTACGAGCATCTTTGTTAAGCCGCCCAACTTTGATGTATCCCGCAAATTTGCGGGATAACAAGGCAACCAGTCGAATAACTTGGCAGAAGTATTTGAATATTTTCCATGTGAATCATGTACTTACGTCTGACAACTGGGTGAATGCACAGGTATATTGAAAACGACAGAGCCGCCGGATAGCTTAGCGCAGTTTGGAGCGGCCCCACTCAAATTGAAAGCCCATTCCAAATGACCGCTTGCGCTGCACTTCTGCCTGTCGCCAGTCAAATCTCAATCTGAGTTGACGACTTTAATTGCTCGTCATCCTTGCAAACATCAGCAATTGACTTGCCAATGCTGCTAGACCGGCGGTTTGGCGTGTTTTTATGCTTTTTTGGTTGCTAGCCCCCGTCGATATTGCGTAAGTAGCTATTAGAACCATAGCAATGGTGGCGTCAATTTCAACCTGGCTGCAATCCTGCATTTTTCCTGAAAGCGGTCTTGCAACGCATTCCTCAGGTTTTCCCACGGCGCTTGGGTTCTGCTGCGTGAATGAATACGGTATAGGTGTCGGCTGGATGCGGCACTTGGGCCAAATCCAGGCTATGACCGATGGCGCCTCGGTGGTAGGTGCTGTGGTTGATGATGTGAAAGAGGATTTCCAGCCGTGTCATGGTGCCGGGCTTCCCGTCGACGAATTGAAAGGTCACCGGCTGGCTCCTGTGCGCTGGCGCCAGGTTTTGCACATAGCGCGCAAACCATTGATTGGAGTCGCCAATCCTTTGCTTGAGCTCAGGGAATTCGGGAACGACCTCTGTATTGGTCGACCGGTGAGGCGCTGCGGCACTGAGAAGGCGTGCCCTGAACAGCTCCTCGACCCTGACCATGTGGTTGAGCTGCTGCCGTGCAAATGTCGCGGCAGCAGGATATTTGTTGCCGTCAATGCTTGTTATCGCATCCAGTGTGCGTTGGTCAGCCCACTGCTTGTAATTGAACGCCTCGATCAGCATGTGATGTTCCCCATCAGCCGGTAATCACCCCGCCACCGAGACACACGTCTCCGTCGTACAGCACCGCAGACTGGCCGGGCGTGACGGCCCATTGGGGCTCGGGGAAAGTCAGGTTGAAGGCTTCGGTCGCCCCCGGGGCCAAGGTGCACGGGGCATCTGCCTGGCGATAGCGGGTTTTTGCCGACAACTGGCTGGCGGTCGGCGCTTGGCCTGCCACCCAGCTGGCGTCTTGTGCGCTCAAGGCGAGGGATTGCAGCCAGGGATGGTCGTGCCCCTGTACCACCCACAGCGTGTTTTTGGACATGTCTTTGCGCGCCACAAACCAGGGCGCGTGCTCGCCGCCGCCTTTTTGCGCGCCTTTGGCCTTGATGCCGCCAATGCCCAGGCCTTGGCGCTGGCCCAGGGTGTAAAAACTCAGGCCGACGTGCTGGCCGATGGTGCGGCCTTTCTCATCCTTGATCGGGCCGGGCTCCTTGGCGATGTACTGGTTCAAAAAGTCCCGAAACGGGCGCTCGCCAATGAAGCAGATGCCGGTGGAGTCCTTCTTTTTGGCGTTGGGCAGGCCGATTTCCAGGGCAATGCGGCGCACTTCGGTCTTGAGCAGTTCGCCCACCGGGAACAGCGTTTTGGACAGTTGCGCCTGGTTCAGCCGGTGCAGAAAGTAGCTCTGGTCCTTGGACGGGTCCAGCCCCTTGAGCAGCTCGTGCTTTTGCGTCGCCTCGTTCAGGCGCACGCGGGCGTAATGACCGGTGGCGATTTTTTCGGCACCCAGCCGTAGCGCGTGGTCCAGAAAGGCTTTGAACTTGATCTCGGCGTTGCACAGGATGTCGGGGTTGGGCGTGCGCCCGGCGCTGTACTCGCGCAGGAACTCGGCAAACACCCGGTCTTTGTACTCGGCGGCGAAGTTGACGTGCTCGATCTCGATGCCGATCACGTCCGCCACGGCGGCGGCATCCACAAAGTCGATGTTGGAGGAGCAGAACTCCGAATCGTCATCGTCCTCCCAGTTTTTCATGAAGATCCCGATGACCTCATAGCCTTGTTGCTTGAGTAGCCAGGCGGTCACGGCAGAGTCCACGCCGCCGCTCAATCCCACCACAACTTTTTGCCCAATGTGTTGCTTTTTCATAAGGGGGGATTATCACTTTCGTGACACATTGCATGGTTTACCCGCCCCCAGGGGGTATGTAAAACTCATGTAAGCTTACGGACAGAAACAAATTTACAAAAGAGGAGTCGCCTGATGGTGATTGGAGTATCCACAGAAATAACGGGGACAGAACCCCGTGAGCCCCTTGCTTTCGTAGCGATGAACCCCGGCGCAGCCGGTATGCCAAAGTTGGCCCAGCGGATCGGCGTTCCACGCGAAATTTTCCCAGGTGAAAAACGGGTTGCAACCGTGCCCGAGGTCGTGCAGAAACTCATCAAGCTCGGATTCTCCGTGGCCGTTGAATCAGGCGCGGGCGAGGCGGCCAATGTGAGCGATGACGCTTACCGCGCTGCCGGCGCCGCCGTGATCCAGGGTGCGGCCCAGTTGTGGGCCAGCTCGGACATCGTGTTCAAGGTGCGCGGCCCCACCGCCGACGAAGTGGCGCTGATGCGCGAAGGCAGCACACTGGTCAGTTTCATCTGGCCGGCGCAAAACCCCGAATTGATGCAGCAACTCGCCGCCAGGAAAGTGACGGTGCTGGCCATCGACGCGTTGCCGCGCATGCTGAGCCGCGCCCAGAAGATGGACGCCTTGACCTCCATGGCCGGCGTCACCGGCTACCGCGCCGTCGTCGAGGCCGCCAACGCCTTTGGCCGTTTCTTCAACGGCCAGATCACGGCGGCAGGCAAGGTGCCTCCAGCCAAGATATTCATCGCCGGTGCCGGCGTGGCTGGCTTGGCCGCGATCGGTACCGCTGCCGGGCTGGGCGCCATCGTGCGCGCCAACGACACCCGTTCCGAAGTGGCCGACCAGGTCAAGTCACTGGGTGGCGAGTTTGTGAAGGTCGAGTACGAGGAAGAGGGCGGCGGCGGTGGCGGCTATGCCAAGGTGATGAGCGAGGGCTTCCAGCAGGCCCAGCGCGAGATGTACGCCAAGCAGGCCAGGGAGGTGGACATCATCATCACCACCGCGCTGATTCCCGGCAAGCCCGCGCCCAAGCTGATTACCGCCGACATGGTCAAGAGCATGAAGCCGGGCAGCGTCATCGTTGACATGGCCGCTGAGCAGGGCGGCAATTGCGAGCTGACCGAGCCCGGCCAGTCCGTCGTCAAACACGGCGTGACCATCGTTGGCTACACCGACCTGGCCTCGCGCCTGTCCACGCAGTCCTCCACGCTTTATGCCAACAATCTGTTTCGCCTCGCTGAAGAGCTTTGCAAAACCAAGGATGGTGTGATCGATGTCAACATGGAAGACGATGCCATTCGCGGCCTGACCGTCGTCAAGGAAGGCAGCATCACCTGGCCGGCCCCCGCGCCCAAACTCCCGCCAGCGCCTGCCGCTGCGGCGGCGAAGCCAGCGGTGGCGCAAGTCGCCAAGAAAGGGCACGGCGCCGCCAGTGCGCCCATGTCGCGCAACAAACTCGCCATCGTGTTTGGCGTGGCCGCCGCGCTGTTCTGGCTCATTGGCGCCAGCGCCCCGAGGGAATTCCTGTCGCACTTCACGGTGTTTGTGCTGGCCTGCTTTGTGGGCTACATGGTGGTGTGGAACGTCAAACCCGCCTTGCACACGCCGCTCATGAGCGTGACCAATGCCATCAGCAGCATCATCGCCATTGGCGCACTGGTACAGATTTCGCCATTGGCCGGTGCTGTGAACCGCCCCAATGACTGGATCAGTTGGCTGGCAGCGGCGGGCATTGTGCTCACATCGATCAATATGTTCGGCGGCTTCGCCGTCACCCAGCGCATGCTGGCCATGTTCCGTAAATAAGGGAGGCGACACGCATGTCAGCAAGTCTTGCAACGGTCTCCTACATCGGAGCCACGATTCTTTTCATCTTGAGCCTGGGCGGTTTGTCCAACCAGGAAACCTCGCGCCGCGGCAATCTCTACGGCATGATCGGCATGGCGATCGCGGTGCTGGCCACCGTGTTCGGGCCACAGGTCACTGCCGGTGGCATTCCCTGGATCATCGGTGCCATGCTGGTCGGCGGCAGTGTCGGCCTGTATGCCGCGCGCACCGTGCAGATGACCCAGATGCCCGAACTGGTGGCCTTGATGCACAGCATGGTCGGTCTGGCCGCGATGCTGGTCGGCTTTGCCACCTTCATCGACCCGGCGGCGTCCTTCCACCTGGTCGATGGCGTCAGCATTCCGCTGTCAGCCGCCGAGAAATCAATCCATGAGATCGAAATCTACATCGGCATCCTGATCGGCGCCGTCACGTTCGCAGGCTCCGTCATCGCGTTTGGCAAACTCTCGGGCCGCATCGGCGGCAACCCCCTGCTGTTGCCGGGACGCCATTGGATGAACTTGGCAGGCCTGCTGATCGTGATCTATTTTGGTCGCGAGTTCCTGCACGCCGAAACCATGCAGGCGGGCATGACGCCGCTGATCGTGATGACGGTGATTGCGCTGCTGTTCGGCGTGCACATGGTGATGGCCATTGGCGGCGCCGACATGCCGGTGGTGGTCTCCATGCTCAACAGCTACTCGGGCTGGGCTGCTGCCGCGACCGGCTTCATGCTGTCCAACGACCTGCTGATCGTGGTCGGTGCCTTGGTCGGTTCCAGCGGTGCGATCCTGTCCTACATCATGTGCAACGCCATGAACCGCAGCTTCATCAGCGTGATTGCCGGCGGCTTTGGCTCCACCAGTGCCAAGCCGAAAGCCGCGGGTGGCGCGGCCGAGCCGGTCGGTGAAGTGACCCCGGTGAGCGCGGTCGAGACGGCCGAGCTGTTGCGCGACGCCAAGAGCGTGGTCATCGTGCCGGGCTACGGCATGGCGGTGGCGCAGGCCCAGCACACGGTGTTCGAGATCACCCAGTATCTGCGCGAGAAGGGCGTCAACGTGCGGTTTGGCATTCACCCGGTGGCGGGGCGCATGCCCGGTCACATGAACGTGCTGCTGGCCGAGGCCAAGGTGCCGTACGACATCGTGTTTGAAATGGATGAACTCAACGAGGACTTCCCCGCCACCGACGTCGCCATGGTGATTGGCGCCAACGACATCGTCAACCCCAGCGCCCAGGACGACCCGGGCAGCCCGATTGCCGGCATGCCGGTGCTCGAAGTCTGGAAGGCCAAGACCTCCATCGTCATGAAACGCAGCATGGCCTCGGGCTATGCCGGCGTGGACAACCCGCTTTTCTACAAGGAAAACAACCGCATGCTGTTTGGCGATGCGAAGAAAATGCTGGACGAGGTTCTGATCGCGCTCAAGGCCTGATACCGTTGATTTGATAGAAGATTTTGGAGAAATGACAATATGACTGACCGCATGTGGCTCAAGAGCTACCCCGAGGGTGTTCCCGCTGATCTGGATACCGCGCAGTATCCGTCCCTGGTGGCCTTGATGGAGGAGAGTTTCCAGAAATATGCCAGCCAGACGGCCTATTGCTTCATGGGCCGGGATGTGACGTATGGGGAAACCGACACGCTCAGTCAGTCGTTTGCCACTTATCTTCAAAGTCTGGGTCTGGTCAAGGGGGACCGCGTGGCCATCATGATGCCCAACGTGCCCCAGTACCCGGTGGCGGTGGCGGCCATCCTGCGCGCCGGCTTCGTGGTGGTGAATGTCAACCCTCTGTACACGCCGCGCGAGCTGGAGCACCAGCTCAAGGACGCGGGCGCCAAAGCCATTGTCATCATCGAAAATTTTGCCTCCACGCTGCAAAAATGCATTGCCGCCACGCCCGTCAAGCATGTGGTGATGTGCACCATGGGCGATCAACTGGGGTTTTTGAAGGGCGCGCTGGTCAACTTCGTGGTGAGCTACGTCAAGAAGATGGTGCCCGATTACAACCTGCCAGGTGCGGTGGCGTTCAATGACGCGCTGGCGCGGGGCGCCCGTGGCGAGTTCAAGCCAGTGCCTATCAAGCCCGATGACATGGCCGTGCTGCAGTACACCGGCGGCACCACGGGCGTGTCCAAAGGGGCGGTGCTGCTGCATCGCAACCTGATTGCCAATGTGCTGCAGGCCGAAGCCTGGTATCGGCCTGCCATGGACAAGGTGCCGGCCGGCGAGCAGCCGACCACGGTCTGCGCCCTGCCTCTGTATCACATCTTTGCCTTTACCGTGGGCATGATGCTGTCCATGCGCACCGGCGGCAAGCTGATTCTGATCCCCAATCCGCGCGATTTTGCGGCGGTGCTCAAAGAATTGTCCAAGCACACGGTTCACAGCTTTCCTGCCGTCAACACGCTGTTCAACGGCCTGGCCAATCACCCGGATTTCAATACGGTGGACTGGAGCCATCTCAAGATTTCCCTGGGCGGTGGCACGGCGGTTCAAAGTGCCGTGGCCAAGCTGTGGTTTGACAAAACCGGCTGCCCGATTTGCGAGGGCTACGGCCTGTCCGAGACCGCCCCCTGCGTCAGTTGCAACCCCGTGACATCCAAGGAATACACGGCCTCCATCGGCGTGCCGCTTTCCGGCACGGACATGAAGCTGCTCGACGATGCCGGCCACGAGGTGGCGCTGGGCCAGTCCGGCGAGATTGCCATCAAAGGCCCTCAGGTGATGGCCGGTTACTGGCAGCGCCCGGATGAAACCGCCAAGGTCATGACGGCGGATGGCTACTTCAAATCCGGCGACATCGGCGTCATGGATGAACTGGGTTTTTTCCGGATCGTGGACCGCAAGAAGGACATGATTCTGGTCAGCGGTTTCAATGTGTTCCCGACCGAGCTGGAAGATGTGGTGGCCCAGATGGAGGGCGTGCTGGAGTGTGCCTGCGTGGGCGTTCCCGACGACAAAACCGGGGAAGCCGTCAAACTGGTGATCGTCCGGAAAAACGTGGACCTGACCGAGGTGCAGATTCGCGCCTTCTGCAAGGAAAACCTGACGGGTTACAAACAACCCAAGAGCATCGAGTTCCGCACCGAGTTGCCAAAAACCCCGGTGGGCAAAATCTTGCGCCGGGAACTGCGCGGTAAATAAATGACGACTGCCATCCTCAGCGCCCTGGGCGAAGAACAACAAGGACTGATCGAGCAACTGACGAACCCGACGCTGGTCACGCGCGGCGGCCGTGACTTCTGGCGCGGCGAACTGCAGGGGCACCGCGTGGTGCTCGGTTTGTCAAAAATCGGCAAGGTGGCGGCTGCCACCACCGCCACCACCTTGATCGAAGCGTTCGGTGTTAACCGGATTGTTTTCACCGGGGTGGCGGGCGGCGTGGGGCCGGGCGTGCAGGTGGGTGACGTGGTGGTCGCCACCGAGTTCGTGCAGCACGACATGGATGCCTCGCCCATTTTTCCGCGCTACCACATCCCGCTTTACGGGCGCTCCCGCTTTGATTGCGATGGCACGCTGACTGCTATGCTTTTGGAAGCTACTCATGCAGGTGTGACAGGGGCTAGGGGCCAATTCGATCAAAAAAAACAGTACAAAAACGTGAGTGTGCACAGCGGGCTGATTGCCAGTGGCGACCGCTTTGTCTCCAGTGCCGCTGAATCACGGGTGTTGCAAGACGGCTTGCAAGCGGCCGGTTTCGCCCCGCTGGCGGTGGAGATGGAAGGTGCGGCGGTGGCGCAAGTCTGTTTTGACTACGGCGTGCCGTTTGCGGCCGTGCGGACCATTTCGGACCGGGCGGACGATCAGGCGCATGTGGATTTCCCCACGTTCGTGGCCGAGGTGGCCAGCCGCTACGCGCTCGCCATCATCGGCAAGTTGTTGCAGGTGCTACCAAAACAATAGCTGTTTGCGCCCGCCCAACAAGGGCTAGGGGCTGTTTTTACTTCAACCAACCACGTTTGCGGAAGTACCACATCGGCACCAAGGCGCTGGCCGTCATCAGAGCCACCGTGTACGGGTAATTCCAGGCACCCAGCCACTCCAGTTCCGGGAACTTCAGGTTCATGCCATACACGCTGGCCACCAGGGTTGGCGGCAGCAGCGCCACGCTGGCGACCGAGAAAATCTTGATGATCTTGTTCTGATTGATGTTGATGAAACCGACGGTGGCGTCCATCAAGAAGTTGATCTTGTCGAACAGGAAGGCGGTGTGCGAATCCAGCGAGTCCATGTCGCGCAAAATTTGCCGCGCCTCTTCAAACTGCTCGCCGTTGAGCATTTTGCTGCGCATCATGAAGCTGACGGCGCGCCGGGTGTCCATCACATTGCGGCGAATGCGTCCGCTCATGTCTTCGTGGCGGGCAATGGCGCCCAGCACTTCGCCGGCCAGGGCGTCGGTCATGTCGCCGGACAGCACTTTTTTGCTGACTTTTTCGACTTCGTCGTAAATACCTTCGAGCGTGTCGGCCGAGTATTCGGCGTCGGCATCGAAGAGCTTGAGCAGCACTTCCGTGGCGTCTTCAATCAGTCCGGGCGCGCGGCGCGCGCGCATGCGCAGCAGGCGGAACACCGGCACATCTTCATCGTGAATGGAAAACAGCACGCCCATGCTCTTGAGTTCACTGTTCTCCCGGTTCAGGATGAAGGCCACGCGCACGGTGTGAGGCTCTTCGTCGTCAGCGACCAAAAAGTCGCTGCGAATGTGCAGCTCGCCGTTGTCTTCCTTGTAAAAACGGGCCGATTCCTCAATGTCCTCGTCCATCGCATCTTCCGGGATCGACAGGCCGTAATACTGCTTGACCCAGCGCTTTTCTTCGAGGGTGGGGGATTCCAGATCGACCCAGATGGGCTGGAATTTTGAAAGCTCTTCCAGGGATTCGATCTCTTCCTGGAACAGTCGCCCATTGGCGAGCGAAAAAATATTGAGCATGGCTCACTCCCTTGAGTTTGATGGCATCTGGCAAAGTTTGCGGGGGTTTCGCTTTCAACCTCCGATGCTGTCAAGGAAGTTGAAAGCTACCAACTGGGGCAGGTTTCCAAGGAGTTTTCTCCGAGAGTCATAAAGTCGAAATTATCGCATTGCATGACCGTCTCGTTGATGTCAATCAAGGCTGAAAAGGCGGTATTTCGATCCCGAAAGCGCGCTTTGCAAGTCCGGAAACCACGGTCCGTACAGCGCAAACGTCGCTATGAATCCTTATTTTGCTGCAGTGCATCAATGAAAAGTATTGCGCTTTCCAGCTATCGGGGGCATAGTGAATTCAACGCCAGTTTTTTTCAACCGAAAGCGATAGGAGGCTATTTATGAACCTGACGATCAGCGGTCATCACCTTGAAGTCACCCCAGCACTTCGCAGTTACGTTACAAACAAGTTAGACCGGATCGTTCGGCATTTTGACCAGGTCGTTGATGTCAAAGTGCTGCTTACAGTGGAAAACCAGAAGGAAAAAGAGCTACGACAACGAGCGGAATGCAACATCCATGTCAAGGGTACCGACATGTTTGCCGAGAGTTCACATTCTGATTTGTACGCGGCGGTGGATGAACTGGTCGACAAACTGGATCGCCAGGTTGTCCGTCACAAAGACCGACTGCAAAATCACCACCATGCGGCACCCAAACGCCTGATGTAAGGCCACAAGCCGCACCCCAACCAAGCCGCGCAGTCACCTTCGCGGCTTTTTTCTTTCCCCAATGGTTTGGGAGCATGATCTAGAATGAAATCATGAACCGACTTTCGTCCATCCTGTCCGTTGCGCAAGTGCTTGTGAACGTTGATGCCACCAGCAAAAAAAGAGTTTTCGAGGAAGCGGGCTTGCTGTTTGAAAACCTGCATGGACTGAGTCGCTCCCTGGTGACCGACAGCCTGTTTTCCCGGGAGCGCCTCGGGTCGACCGGTCTGGGGCATGGCGTCGCCATTCCCCATGGCCGCATCAAGGGTCTCAAGATGCCCATGGCCGCTGTGGTGCAGTTGGCGCATCCCATCGGCTTTGATGCGCCTGACGAACAGGCGGTCAGCCTGCTTATTTTTCTGCTGGTGCCTGAAGCGGCCACGCAAAAACACCTTGAAATCCTGTCGGAAATTGCAGAAATGCTCAGCGATGCGAATTTGCGCGAAAAAATGCTGACCAGTTCTGATGCGGCTGACTTGCATGGCCTGATCGCCAATTGGCAATCTGCGCAACCGACGGCCTGACCCAGGCCGGCTCAGCTTCCCCATTCCCCTGAATTGATATGAAGCCTACCGTTGTCAGCGCCGATGTTCTGTTTGAAGAGTTTCGCGGCACCCTGAAGTGGGAGTGGCTGGCGGGACTCGGCGCTTCAGAGCGCCGCTTTGACGAAATTGCCGTGCGTGCTGCCCGCTCCGGGGCCGATTTGGTGGGTTACCTCAACTACATTCATCCGTATCGCGTCCAGATTTTGGGTCAGCGCGAGATCGCCTACCTGACCAACGCCACGCCCGAAGACTGCGCCCGCCGGATTGCCCGCATTGTCACGCTGGAACCACCCGTGCTGATTCTGGCCGATGGACAGGCCGCGCCGGGCGGGTTGTTGTCGATGTGCGAACGCGCCCAGATCCCCATGTTTGCAACGCAGGGTTCCTCGGCGTTTGTGATTGATGTGTTGCGCGCCTACCTGTCCAAGCATTTTGCCGAGCGCTGCCTGATGCACGGCGTGTTCATGGACATTTTGGGCTTGGGCGTGTTGATCACCGGCGAATCCGGCCTGGGCAAGAGCGAATTGGGCCTGGAATTGATTTCGCGCGGCAACGGCCTGGTGGCGGATGACGCCGTCGACCTGTTTCGCATCAACCAGGACACCATCGAGGGCCGTTGCCCCGAGTTGCTGATGAACCTGCTGGAAGTGCGCGGCATCGGTTTGCTCGATATCCGGGCCATTTTTGGTGAAACAGCAGTGCGCCGACGGATGCGGCTCAAGCTCATCGTGCACCTGGTGCGCCGTGAAACGATGGAGCGCGAATACGAGCGCATTCCCTACGAACCGCTAACCCAGGACGTGCTGGGCGTGCCCGTGCGAAAAGTGGTGATTCAGGTGGTGGCCGGCCGCAATATCGCCGTGCTGGTGGAGGCGGCGGTTCGCAACACCATTCTTCAACTGCGCGGCATTGATACCTACCAGGAATTTGTCGAGCGCCACCGCAAGGCGATGGACCCGGGCGAATAAGGTTTTAGCTCTTGGGTCCGGTGGATTCGGGGCGGTTGGGGCACTTGTCCTTGACGCAATGGGCATACAGGCTCAAGGCATGGTCGGCAATGGCAAATCCCTTGGCCTTGGCGACGGTGTGCTGGCGCTTCTCAATTTCAGCGTCGTAAAACTCTTCCACTTTGCCGCAATCCAGACACACCAAGTGGTCGTGGTGCTGCCCCTCGTTGAGTTCATAGACCGCCTTGCCGCTCTCGAAATGGCTGCGGCTCAGAATTTCAGCCTGTTCAAACTGGGCCAGGACGCGGTAAACCGTCGCCAGGCCGACATCCGAGTGGTCCAGCAGCAGAACGCGAAACACGTCCTCGGCGGTCATGTGGCGCTGCGTGCCTTTCTGGAAGATCTCCAGTATCTTCAGCCGGGGCAGGGTGGCCTTGAGCCCGGTGCTTTTGAGTTCGTCAATATTGGTCATGGGAGTCTCGGTCTTGCCAGGGGGGCTGCCTTTACAGGTGCAGCCGGTACAATGAGTTGATCATATCGCCACACCTCATCCCATGTCTGAATATCAACGTCGTAGCGCCTGTTTGATCCTGCTCTTTGCCACGAGCCTTAGTCTGGTGGCCTGTGGCAGCCTGAATAATGCCAGCAAAAGTATTGCCGGTGTGATCACCCCGTACAAAATGGACATTGTTCAGGGGAATTTCGTTTCCAAAGAACAAGCCGCTGCGATCAAGCCGGGCATGAGCCGCACGCAGGTCCGCGATATTCTGGGAACCCCTTTGTTGACCAGCGTGTTCCATGCGGACCGCTGGGACTATGTGTTCACCTTCAAGCGCCAGGGGCTGGAGCCGCAAGCCCGCCGAGTCACTGTATTTTTCAAGGGTGACGCACTGGAACGCATGGAAGCGGATGAGCTGCCCACCGAGGCCGAGTTTGTCGCTTCTCTGGACTCCGGCCGCAAAGTGGTGAAGGTGCCGGTGCTGGAGATGAGTGAAGAAAGCCTGAAGCAGTTGCCCGCCCCGGCAAAAAACGCGGAAGCCAAGCCGCTGCCACCGCTGCCCGCCAGTTACCCGCCGCTTGAGCCTTCAAGCCGCTAATTTTGATTTGATTGCTTGCAAGAGTTCCAGATATGACTGAAATGACAACCCATCGGATCAGCGTCGCGGGCGCTTCCGGGCGCATGGGGCAGATGCTGATCGAAGCCATCCGGGCTGCTGATGATTGTGAATTGGCCGGTGCATTGGATATCGCTGCCAGCCCCGCCATTGGCGCTGATGCCATGGCGTATCTCGGCCAGACCAGTGGTCTGTTCATCACGGCGGACTTGAGCGCTGGACTGAAAAACGCCCGCACCCTGATCGATTTCACCCGGCCCGAAGGCACGCTGGCCCATTTGCGCGTGTGCCGCGAACTCGGTGTCAACGTGGTGATTGGCACCACCGGCTTCACCGAGGCGCAAAAGGCTGAAATCGCCGCTGCCGCCCAGGACATCGCCATCGTGATGGCGCCCAACATGAGCGTGGGCGTCAACGTCACCCTCAAGCTGCTGGAGATGGCGGCCAAAGCCCTGTCCACCGGCTACGACATTGAAATCATTGAAGCCCATCACCGCCACAAGGTCGATGCGCCCTCCGGCACCGCGCTCAAAATGGGCGAAGTCATTGCCGACGCGCTCGGGCGTGACCTGAAGGAATGCGCCGTCTATGCCCGCGAAGGCGTGACCGGAGAACGCGACCCCTCTTCCATCGGTTTCGCCACCATTCGCGGCGGCGACATTGTGGGCGACCACACCGTGTTGTTTGCCGGCATTGGCGAGCGCATTGAAATTTCCCACAAATCGTCCAGCCGTGCCACCTATGCGCAGGGCAGTCTGCGCGCCGTGCGTTTCCTCGCAGGCCAAAAAACGGGCTTGTTCGACATGTTTGACGTTCTTCAGTTGAGATGAGCGCCGTCCAGCTGTTTCTGCAGGGCGATGCGGTCACCCGCTTGGTGGCTTTGCTGCTGTTGCTCATGTCGGTCGGCAGCTGGGTGGTCATCTTGTGGAAATCGTGGCTGCTGCACCGTGCCAGTGGCGATGTCACGCGCTGCGTGGCAGCGTTCTGGCAATCGGCCACGGTCGATGAAGCCATGCGGAAATTTGAGGCTTTTGACCGTGTAGCCCTTGTCGCACCTTTGGTTGTTGCTACAAAAATTGAAGCAAATGGCACGCTGGCGGCGGCGGGCGATACATCCCAGCAACTGACCCGCGTGTTGCGCGATGCCTTGCACGCGGCGTTGGCCAAGCTTCAGTATGGCCAGGTCTTGCTGGCCACCGTGGGTTCCACCGCGCCTTTTGTCGGCCTGCTGGGCACGGTATGGGGTATTTATCACGCGCTCATCGGCATCTCGAATGCCGGTCAGGTCACGATCGACAAAATCTCCGGTCCGGTGGGCGAAGCGCTCATCATGACGGCGGCCGGCCTGGCCGTGGCCATTCCGGCCGTGCTGGCGTACAACGTGCTGGGCCGCTCCATCGGGCGGATTGAGGCCGAGCTGGAAGGCTTTGCCCGCGACCTGCGGGAGCTGTTGGCTGGCGCGCCCCGGCGTGAGGCCGTATGAAGATCGCTGCGCCGGACCGCGCAGTGACTAGCGTGGGAGCCACTTGATATGGCCTTTGGTCGTTTGGAGCGCACCCCCGGCCCGCAGCCGATGAGCGAGATCAACATGACGCCGCTGGTCGATGTGATGCTGGTGCTGGTGGTGATCTTCATCCTGACAGCCCCTTTGCTGGCCAGCTCCATCAAGCTCGACCTGCCCAGCACCGAAGCCGCCAAACCCGGCGATGCGCCGAAGTTCGTGACCGTGGTGGTCGATAAAACCGGCCAAACCTTCCTCAGCGACAAGCCGCTGGCGCTGGACGAACTGGCCGCTCAGCTGGTGCAAACCGCCCAGCGCAACCCCGACACCGAAGTGCAGTTGCGCGCCGATGCGGCCGTGCCCTATGGCCGCATCGTGGAGGTCATGGGAACGGCTCAAAAAGCCGGCCTGAACCGGATCGGTTTCGTGGCCGATGCGAAACCCGCCGCAACGCGCAGCGCCAAACCCTAAAATCGGTCGATTGTGCGGTCCATTGACCGCTGTGAGAGTGAATCCCAATGCAAGAAAAATACAACCATCTCGACGTTGAACAAGCCGCGCACAGCCACTGGACGGCGCTGGACGCCTACCGCGTAACCGAGGACGCGCGTGACGCGCAGGGCAATCCGAAGAAAAAGTTCTACGCCTGCTCCATGCTGCCTTACCCCAGCGGCAAGCTGCACATGGGCCATGTGCGCAACTACACCATCAACGACA
>JAZKHK010000014.1:0-14999 GCA_040385425.1 Pseudomonadota bacterium
CGCGGGGCGCAGCATTGCGGTGCAGAACTTCAATGAGCAGGCCTGCATCCTGACATTGGGCGCGGCCTACAGCCTGTCCACCGGCCTGGGTCTGCCCACTTTTGCCGCGATCACGGCCTTTGGCGTGGTCATCGCCGGCTTCATGTGGTGCATCCGGCGCTGGCACGCCCGCAATTGCGTGCAGCATCGCGCCGAGGTCGATCACCTGCTGGCGATTGCACGCAACGATAACTTTCACGGTTGAGCGCTTTGAAGTCTATTTTGACCAGCCGGGTGCTGGCGGCGGCGGCGCTGACTCTCAATGCCTTTGTCTGGGGCGTGTCGTGGTGGCCTTTTCGCGCGCTGCAGGACGATGGCCTGCATCCGCTGTGGGCCACCGCCCTCATTTATGTTTTTGCCTTGATCTGTCTGGCGGTGGTGCAGCCGCGCGCCTGGAACGGCTTTTTCAAGCACCCCATGTTGTGGTGGCTGGTGCTGGCGTCGGGCCTGACCAACGTGGGCTTCAATTGGGCGGTGACGGTGGGCGACGTGGTGCGGGTCGTTCTGTTGTTTTACTTGATGCCGGCCTGGGTGGTGTTGCTGGCCTGGCCGCTGCTGGGTGAGAAGCCCACGGCCGGCTCGCTCTTGCGCCTGGCGCTGGCGCTCACGGGGGTCGTGATCGTGCTCAAAACACCGGCCTCGCCCTGGCCGGTGCCCGAGAGTCTGGCCGACTGGCTGGCCCTGATGGGCGGCTTCAGCTTTGCGCTGACCAATATTTTGCTGCGCAAGCTGAACCAGACACCGGGCGAGTCGCGCATGCTGGCCATGTTTGGCGGCGGTGCGGTGATGGCCACCGCTGCCGCCCTGATCGGCATGAGTGTGGGCTTGGTGACTGCGCCACCCGCGCCCGCCGGTGAGTGGATGGGTCTGGCTTTGCTCATCAGCCTTGCGTTTCTGGCCGGCAATCTTGCTTTGCAATACGGGGCGGCGCACCTGAGCGCCAGTGCGACCTCGCTCATCATGCTGTCGGAAGTGGTGTTTGCCAGCGTCTCGTCGGTGGTGCTGGGAACGGGCGAGCTGTCGACGCCGACCTTGCTGGGCGGCGCGCTCATTCTTTTGGCCTCACTGCTGTCAGTGGTTTCGTTCGGCAAGCGCTGATTTCATCCCAAAGTGCGACACTGTTCGCTGCTGTTTTGAATGGGAGCGTGTATGAATACGGTGTACGACTTTGAAGCCCTGCAGATCAATGGCCAGCCGGTTTCCCTGAGCCAATACAAGGGCCAGGTTCTCCTGATCGTCAACACGGCCAGCGCCTGTGGTTTCACGCCGCAGTTGGCCGGACTGCAAGCTCTGCACCAGTCCTATGGCCCGCAGGGCCTGGTGGTCCTGGGCTTCCCCTGCAACCAGTTTGGCGGCCAGGATGCGGGCGGCAATGAAGAAATTGCCGCGTTTTGCGAAGTGAACTACGGCGTGAGTTTCCCCATGATGGCCAAGATAGAAGTCAACGGTCCGCAGGCCCATCCGCTCTACCAATGGCTGACGGCTCAGGCCCCCGGTGTGCTGGGCACCAAAGCCATCAAATGGAACTTCACCAAGTTTCTGGTGGGCAAGGACGGCACCGTCCTCAAGCGCTATGCCCCGACCGATACCCCGGCGGACATGGCCGAGGATATTGAAGCGGCGCTGGGGCTTATTTCTTCTTGAAGAACGTCAGGCGGATCGCGCGCAGTGACGGGGAGGGCCGGGTGACCGTGGCATCAAACGGATGGGTTGGCGCGCCGACGGCCTTGAGAATCCGTTTCACGTAGGCCCGGGTTTCCGTGTACGGGGGCACGCCCTGGTAACGCTCGACCGTGCCTTCGCCCGCGTTGTAGGCGGCGGCGACCAGGGCCACATCGCCCTCGAAATAGGCCAGCAACCAGCGCAGATAGACCAAACCCCCGCGGATGTTCTGGGCCGGGTCATAGGGATTTTTGACGTTGAAGCGTTCACTGGTTTGCGGGATGAGCTGCATCAGGCCCTGGGCGCTCTTGGGGGAGAGCGCCAGACTGTCAAAGTTGGATTCAGCGGCGATGATCGCCAATGCCAATTGAGGCTCTACCTGGAATTGGGGGGCCAGTTTCATCACCAGCTTGAAAATCTTGGGCGGCGCAATGGCCTGGTAGTCCACGCTCGGTCCGGCTGCTTCGGTCGCGGCAGGGAACGGTGCTTCTGGGTGGCGCATGCACGAGGGTATTTCGGTGCCCGGGCTGCCCACGACATTCAACATACGCTGCGCCACCGCAAGTCCCTGTTCGGCTGCGGCATGAAAAAAGTAAGCTGCCGCCGCATCGTTGCGTGCCACCCCGCGTCCGTTGGCGTACATCCAGCCCAGGTTGTATTGGGCTTGCGCGTCACCCAGACGGGCGCCCTGGCAGTACAAGGCCATAGCCAGGGCCGGATCGCGCGGCACGCCTTCGCCATGCTCGTAGGCGACGGCCTGGGTACGCAGCCGGGCCGTCAGATGGCTGTTGATGGCGATGTCATGGGTCTGTGCTTGGGCATGAGCCGCTGGCCAGGTGACGGTGCACCAGAGCGTGAGCAGCAAAGTCGACGGGGTCGAAAAAAGCAAACACATGTCAACAGTGTCGGCTTTGCCATGTGTGCATGACTTGCGGATTGTCAGTTGGAGGCGTGTTGGGTCTTAAAAATTCAGCCTATTAAGGCCCTAGCCATTGTGCAGTAAGCCAAGCATGCTATTTAATTTATAGCAATTGAAGCGCCTTTGCCCGCAGCGCCGGCGCCGGATCAGCGTCCGCCTTCCCCCACCAGCGCATAAGGCGCCCAGAAGGCAGGGTGGGCAAACTGCGGCTGTGCCATCACTTTGAGCATGGCGTCGCGCAGGCTGTCGGCCCGCCTGGCGGTGGGATGGCTCATGTGGTGGGCAAAAGTGCCGGTGGTCAGCAGGCTGGCGGATTCGCTTTCAACCGACCAGTGCGTGACCAGCAGGCTGCGCGAACCGGCATAGAAGAAACCGCGTGCCAGACCGCTGAGCGCTTCTTCGGCCCGGCCTTCGGCGGCGGCGGTGTTGCAGGCGGACAAAACCACCCAGTCGGCATTGAGCTTGAGACCCAGCACGTCTTCCAGCGTGAGCAGCGGGGCCAGCGGGTCCGCGTCAGCGGCGCTATTGCCCGCCAGCGCCAGCGCCGGTTGGCGCAGGTTCGGCAGGTCGCCGGGAATCAGCCCGTGGGTGGCAAAAATAATCACGCGGCGCTGGGCGAGCTGGCCGCTCTGGCTGCTTTGCAACACGCTCTCGCGGCTGGCATCTTGGCCAAAAAAAGTGTCTTTTTGCTTGTCGGCCTTGAGCAGGACAGCAATGGCTTCGACCTCGGCCCGCGTTTCCGGCAGGGCCGGGATCTGCGCGTACTTGAGGGTGTTGCTCACCACGTCCTCGCCCGGGTTCGCCACAGCGGCGCGGGTCAGGCTGATGTTGCGCGTGCGGCCTGCCTGCGCCACGCGGGTGGCGTCAAACAGCGGGTCGCCCCAGCCCATGAAGGCTTGTGCGGCGGGCTTGACCTGGCTGAGCTGCTTGAGTGCGATCCAGGCACTGGCGCCGGGCACGTGGCTGATGGCCAACTGCTTGATCAGCCAGGGGGCCTGGGCCGGCTGGCCGGCAAAGGGTTCGCTTACCAGGGCGGCAAACGGAATCTGGGCTAGCGCGCCCGAGGTGGACACGATCAGGTGCGTCTTGCCCGCCAGCGAGGCCGCCAGCGGCTGCAGCAAGGCTGCGTGCAATTCGGCCGCCGCCGCAAAATCAAACGCGGGCGCCTGAGTGCCCAGGCCAGCCACATCGAGGGTGGCGCGCAGGCGCTGCACCAGCTTGGCAATGGCCTGCTCGTTCAGCTTTGAATGGGCACCTACCACGCCGTGCTGGCGGTCGATGGCCCAGACATAGCTGCCTTGCGAGGTGCTCAGGGTTTGCACAAAAATTTCGTCGTCCCCCAACTGGGCTGCCACCTCTTTCACGGTTGGCGGGCGGGGCCGGATCATCTGTTCGTATTGCGGAAACTGTTTGCGGATCTGCAGGTGCGACTGCTGGCGCTGCTGTGACAACTGCGCCACGCGCTGGCGCATCTGCTCGGCCACCTGCGGGGTTTGCTTGACCGCGCTGGCTGACGCTTGCTGGTTCATGTAGCGGTACAGCACATCGAGTTCGCGCTGGATGTCTTGTTCGTTGCGCAACAACTCCTGCAATTTGGGGTCCGGAAAACGGGTGCGTTGCGCAGCATCGGTCAGGGCTTGTTGCACCGAGGAACCCGAGAGCCATTCGGCCATCGCAAAGCCGCGCTCCAGCGATGGCGTGTCGGCCTTGTCGCCCAGCGCCTTGAGGTAGGCCTCGGCAATGCTGTGGCGTGCCAGCTTGCGCAGTCCCTGTCCTTCATAACCGGCGGCGGTGCCTTGGGGCGTCATCAGGTTGGGCAGGGCGTGGTTGAAGTGCGCCAGGGCTTCGGTGGGCTGGTCGTTCTCCCACAAGGCCCAGGCCAGCAGGCCTTCGGTCAGGGCGGTGGTGAAATGTTCAGCGCCAAAAATTTCCTGTTGACGGGCCCAGGTTTTTGTCAGCATGGTTTTGGCGGCTGCCCAGCGCTGCAGCTTGAGCAGTACCAAGGCGTGGGTCAGCGGGTTGCGGGAAACTTGCTGCGCATTGGGGTTGTCTTGCACCGCCAGTTCCACGGCAGCTATTTTTTGCCAGGCATCCGCCCAGCGGTCTTGACCGGCCAGGGCGGTTTGTTCAACGACCTGCGAGGCGAGCAAGGGGAGGGAGGTGGCCGATGCGCCGACCTTGAGCATATTTTCAACCCCCTTGTGAGCCCAGTACTCGGCCTCACGAAAGCGTCCTTCCTGCACGCGCAAGTTGCCAATCGTGCTGAACAGGTTGGAGATCAAATGGCTGGTCACTGCACCGCTGGCGATGGTTTCCAGTCCTGCCTTCAGACTCAGATCAGCATCAAACAAGGCGCCGCGGGCGTTGTGCGCGCGGGCTTGGCTCGTCAGTGCATGGACCAGGGCATTGCGTGCAAAGTAAATTCGCCGTTCATCCAGGCGGGCGCCCAGCGCCACGCTGCGTCGGGCTGCAGCCACGGCCAAGCTGACGGATTGGGCGGCTTCGTCGTAGCGGGAGGTGAGTGACTGAAGTTCCCCCTTGTTGGCATAGACACTGGCTTCGGCGCGTGCCAGTTGGTATTGCTGGCCTGGTTTGCCTTCGCGCAATTGGTTACGGGATTCGCTCAAGGTGGCTTCAGCCGCTGCCATGTACCGGTTTGCCAACAGCATATCGGCCTTGAGTTGCCAGGCTTTTTTGGCCATTTCGGCCTGCAGGCGGGCGCGCTGCGGCTTGGGGGCAAGTGCGGCCGCTTTTTCGGCATACGGAAAATACTCGGCGAGTGTGCCCTTGCGGACTTGCACCATCGCTATTTGCCAATACGGGTTCCAGTCGTCGGGCAACGCGGCAATCCAGTTCAGGTAAAACTGTTCACTCACGGTCAAGTCGCTCTGGCGCTCACTCAATACCTTGCGGCTTTGGAAAAAATCTTCCAGCGTGTTACGCAGACTGCCCATCGGGACAGGTTCCAGAATTCTTTCCCGAGCCCGGATTTCTTCCTGCGGGGAGAGCATTTGGGTCGTGACCGATTCAAACACATCGTCCGCCTGCGCATGGACCGCAGGCCCACCGAGCAGGCACACCGCCAGCAGCGCCAGGCTGCCGATCCAGTTCAGGCGCTTCATGGCGCTTTAGCGCTGGATGGCTCGCAGACGGGCGGCGGCCTCGCGCAAGCTGGCGGCGGTGGTGTCCCAGTCCATGCAGGCATCGGTGATCGACACGCCGTAGCGCAGGTCTTCCAGCTTGCCCAGTTTCTGGTTGCCTTCAAACAGGTTGGATTCGAGCATCACGCCCTTGATGCTGCGGTTGCCGTCGCTCACCTGGTGCACCACATCCTTGAGCACCAGCGCTTGCAGGGCGTGGTTTTTGCGGGAGTTGCCGTGGCTGCAATCGACCACGATGTTCAGCGGCAACTTGGCCGCCGTCAGCGCGCTCTCCGCCTGCGCGATCGCCACCGAATCGTAGTTGGGTTGCGAGCCGCCGCGCAGAATCAGATGGCCGAAAGCGTTGCCCCGGGTCTGGGTGATGGCGACCTGGCCATCGCCGTTGATGCCCAGGAAGGAATGCGGCTGGGCGGCCGACAGCATGGCGTTGAGCGCGACCTCCAGGTTGCCGTCGGTGCCGTTCTTGAAGCCGACCGGCGAGGACAGGCCGCTGGCCAGTTCGCGGTGGGTCTGGCTCTCGGTGGTGCGCGCGCCGATGGCGCTCCAGGCAATCAGGTCGCCCAGGTACTGCGGCGTATTCGGGTCCAGCGCCTCGGTGCCGCAAGGCAGGCCGAGGGCGTTGATGTCCACCAGCAGGCGCCGCGCAATGTGCAGGCCTTCGTCGATGCGAAACGTGTCGTCCATGCGCGGGTCGTTGACCAGGCCTTTCCAGCCCACGGTGGTGCGCGGCTTCTCGAAGTAGACCCGCATCACCATCAGCAACTGGTCCGACAGCTCGTCAGCCAAAGCCTTCAGGCGATGGGCGTATTCCATGGCGGCGGCGGTGTCGTGGATGGAGCAGGGCCCCACCACCACCAGCAAACGCGGGTCGCGCCCGTTGAGGATCTCGGCCAGGGCGCGGCGCGCGTCGTTGACGGTCTGGGTCGCCTGGGGGCCGGCCGGGATGTCTTCGTGCAGTTGGGAGGGTGACAACAGGGTGTCTTGCGACACCACGTTCAGATTTTCAAGTGCAGTGGGGAAGGTCATGGCTAATTCCAGTGAGCAAAATAGAAAACATTAAACCAGACCGTATCCCGCTGCGCGGCCTGTCGTGTGCCGGCGTGCCACCCGGAAACTGGGAAAATGCCAAAAATTTATAACAAATAAGGCCCTAGCCCGTGTGCTGTATGCCTGAGTAGCTATAAATTTTATAGTGCTTTGGTGAGGGCCTCGTCCAGCACTTCAATCCAGTGGCGCACCGGCGTGGCGGTTCCGCTTTGCAGGTGCGTGATGCAACCGATGTTGGCCGAGGCGATCACGTCGGGCTTCACTGTACCAAAAGTGTCGTTCAGGTGCCCGAGCTTGCGGTCGCGCAACTGGTAGGACAACTCGGGGTTGAGCACCGAGTAGGTACCGGCCGAGCCGCAGCACAGGTGCGCCTCGCAACCGGTCACCTTGATGTTGAAGCCCAGCTCACCCAAATGCTGCTCGACGCCGCCGCGCAACTGCTGGCCGTGCTGCAGCGTGCAGGGCGGGTGAAAGACGATGGGCGCGGCATCCGGCTGCACTTGGCCGCGCAACTGCGCACTGAGTTCCGGCAGGAATTCGCTCACATCTTTGGTCAGTTCGCTGATGCGCGCCGCTTTGGCCGCGTAGGAGGGGTCGTCTTTCAGCACATGGCCGTAGTCCTTGACCATGACGCCGCAGCCGGAGGCGTTCATCAGGATCGCCTCGACCCCGGGCTGGCCCGCCGTGCCCTGCACATACGGCCACCAGGCGTCGATGTTGGCGCGCATCTCGGCCTTGCCCCCGTCCTGGTCGTTCAGGTGAAATTTGACGGCGCCGCAGCAGCCGGCGTTGGACGTGATGACGGTCTGGATGCCGACCGCATCAAAGACGCGGGCGGTGGCGCGGTTGATGTTGGGCGCCATCGCCGGCTGCGCGCAGCCGAGCAGCATCAGCACCTGGCGGGCGTGAGTGCGCTTGGGCCAGGCACCGGCGGCCTGCTTGGCCGGCACCTTGTTTTTCAGCGCGGCGGGCAGCAGCGGGCGCACCAGTTGCCCCAGTTTCATGGCCGGGGCGAACAGCGGCGAGGGCAGGCCTTCCTTGAGCGCCCAGCGCAGGGTGCGTTCCCCCAAGGGGCGCGGCACTTGGGCATCGACCAGCTTGCGGCCAATGTCGAGCAGGTGGCCGTAGTCCACGCCCGAGGGACAGGTGGTTTCGCAGTTGCGGCAGGTCAGGCAGCGGTCCAGGTGTAACTGGGTTTTGCGCGTGGGCGTGTGGCCTTCCAGCACCTGCTTGATTAGGTAGATGCGCCCGCGCGGGCCGTCGAGTTCGTCGCCCAGCAACTGGTAGGTGGGGCAGGTGGCGGTGCAAAAACCGCAGTGCACGCATTTGCGCAGGATGGCTTCGGCGGTCAGGCCGTCGGCGCTGCCTTGGTATTCGGGGGCGAGCTTGGTTTGCATCGTGGGTTCTGCCGTGGTTCAGAAGTGCGGGGACAGGCGGCCGCGGTTGAAGATGCCGGCCGGGTCAAATTCGGCCTTCAAACGCTGGTGAATCCGGTCCAGGGGCGGGTTTAATGAGGTAAATCGGGTTGCGGCCCCCGTAATTCCTGCCTGAGTAGCTATAAAAATAGTAGCTGATCCGCACGCTTTGGCCGCCGCTTCACGCAGTTGCGTGTGGGCCGATAAGGGCGCCCACAGCCAGCGCTGGGCGCCGTGCCATTCAATCAACTGCGGGTAGGGCAAGTCCAGCACCGGTGTGGTTTGGGGCAGGCTCAGGCGCCACAGGCACAGGGCGTTGGCATCCGATGGCGACGACGCGGGTGGGGTGAAAAACGGCAGGCGCAAGTCGCGGCAGGCTTGCCAGTCGGGTGCGGCCTCGGCTTGGTTCATGCGGGTGCCGGGTACGTCCTGCGTCATCTTGCGGCAGGCCGATTCGACGGCGGCCACGGCACCGCGCAGGCGAACAAACAGCAGTTCCGGGCTGCCAGGCACCGTGTCGTCGCGCACCCAGCAACTGGCGTTCAGGGGCAAAGGTTGCCCGCCCCAGCGGTGCAATTGGGCCAGCGCACCGGCCTGGTCCAGTTCAAACACCAGCGTGGCCTCGGCTGGCGCCACCGGCAGCACTTTGAGCGATATCTCGGTCAGCACGCCGAGCGTGCCCATGGCGCCGGCCATCAGGCGCGACACGTCGTAGCCCGCCACGTTTTTCATGACCTGGCCGCCAAAAGTCAGCAGTTCGCCGCGGCCGTTGAGGAGGTTGAGGCCCAGCACAAAGTCGCGCACCGACCCGACACTGGCGCGGGCCGGGCCGCTCAAGCCGGCGGCCACCATGCCGCCGACGGTGGCGCCGGGGGCAAAGTGCGGCGGCTCGAACGCCAGGCATTGGCCTTGTTCGGCCAGCGTGGTCTCCAGTTCTGCCAGCGAGGTGCCGGCGCGCGCCGTGACCACCAGCTCACTGGGTTCGTAGCTGGTGATGCCGTTCAAAGGCGTCAGGTCCAGCAGCTCGCCTTGCAGCGACTCGCCGTAAAAGTCTTTGCTGCCCCCGCCGCGAATGCGCAGCGGAGTGCGGTCGGCGGTAGCGGCGTGAATGCGGTCGGTGAGGTGGCGAAGTGTCAAGTCCATGGGATCAGGCGTGAGATGAAGCGTGAATACTAAGGGGCGGCAGAGCTGTTCAGTTTGAATTTTTTGAACATCCTAAGTTCAAAAAATGAGGCGGACTGCTATGTCCAGCCGCACAGCGGGCGTACCGGCGCAGGCCGCAACGGCGATTCGTCCGGTTCGCAAGGGCTTGGCCGTATTTATTTACGCAGGATTGTCAATCTTGTGCACAAACGCCAGCGCGACGCGCGGCAAGGCGTTGAGCAGTTGCGCGATTTCGTTGATGTCATCGGGGATGGCGGGGTTGTCCCAGCCGTGCATGGTGTGCCGGGCCAGCCGCACGGCCAGCGCCACGTTGAGCACGGCGGGATGCCGGGAGTGCTTGCCGTCGCTCATGCGCACCAGCAGTTCGGGCAGGCGGCAGACTTTCATCAGCTCCTGGCGCAAGTCGCTGAATTCGATGTTGAACACAAAGCGCTGCAGGCTGACCGAGCGCAAGGTCGGGTTGCTGGTTTGCATCTTGCGGATTTCCACCTCCAGGGTGGGCGCATGGCACCACATCAGCATTTCGGCAAAGTCGTGCAGCATGGCGGCCATCTGGATGACTTCGACGTCCGGGTCATTGCGATGGACCGCAAAGGCCAGCGCGAATTGCCGGGCCCGCTCGGCGCGGGCGAGCACCTCCCGCAAGCCGTCCAGCGCCAGCGGATGGTCCTGCAGCCGGTCTTCCACCGTGGGCTGCAAGCCAAACTGCCTGAAAAATGGCGAAATTCCCATCATCACCAGCGAGCTGGTGATGGTCTCGGTTTCCGTCGAGAGCCCGGGGCGGCGCTGGGCCGCGACATAGGCCAGGACTTTGAGCATCATGAGCGGATCATTCTGGATGATGGTGCTCAACATGTCGGCGTCCACGTCGTCTTCGATGGCGCGCAATTCCTCCAGCGCCAGGGAGGTGGCGGCCAGCACCGGAACTTCTGACTCCCGAAAGTGGCGGGTCCAGGCCGCAAGGTCGCGCAGCGGCTCGGTCAGGCAGGCAGAGGGTACCGAAAAAGCTTCAATATGTGGCATGCCGGCAGTATCTGCGCGCCGGTGCGGGCGGTCAAGCTTCGCCCATAAAAAAACCCACCCGGGCTTTGCAGCGCGGGTGGGTTGTAAACCCTTGGAAATCTATTTGTCGATTAACGGTTGTAAGCGGTTTCGCCGTGAGACGTGATGTCGAGGCCTTCGCGCTCGTCTTCTTCGCTCACACGCAGACCGATGGTCAGGTCAACCAGCTTGTAGGCAATGAAGGAGACCACGCCCGACCAGACGATGGTAGTCAACACGGCTTTGGCCTGGATCCAGACTTGCGCTGCGATGGAGTAGTCGGCGGTCGTCACCATGGTGGCTGTGACCCAGTCGGCCACATAGCCAGGGCCGCCCAGGGCTGGCGAGTTGAACACGCCAGTCAACAGGGCGCCGACGATACCGCCAATGCCGTGCACGCCGAACACATCGAGCGAGTCGTCTGCGCCCAGAATCTTCTTGAGGCCGTTCACACCCCACAGGCAAGCGAAGCTGGCAATGGCGCCAATGATCAGGGCACCACCGATACCGACGTTGCCGGCGGCTGGCGTGATCGCCACGAGACCGGCTACGGCACCGGAAGCAGCACCGAGCATGGAGGCCTTGCCGCGCATCAGCGCTTCACCCAGGCACCAGGCCAACACGGCAGCGGCGGTGGCGCCGAAGGTGTTGATGAAGGCCAGCGCAGCGAAACCATTGGCTTCGAGTGCGGAGCCGGCATTGAAACCGAACCAGCCCACCCACAGCAGGGAGGCGCCGACCATGGTCAAGGTCAGGCTGTGAGGCGCCATGGCTTCCTTGCCGTAACCGATACGCTTGCCGACCATGTAGGCACCGACCAAGCCCGCGACAGCGGCGTTGATGTGAACCACAGTACCGCCGGCAAAGTCCAGCGCGCCTGATTGCCAGACATAACCGGCTTTGGCGTTCATCGCGTCAACCACTTCCTTGGTGCCGTAGGCGTCAGGTCCCATCCAGAACCAGACCATGTGAGCGATCGGGGCGTAGCTGAAAGTGAACCACAGGGCCGAGAACATCAGCACGGCAGAGAACTTCATGCGTTCGGCAAAAGCGCCGACGATCAGGGCGCAGGTGATACCGGCGAAAGTGGCCTGGAACGCGGCAAACACGATCTCGGGAATCACAACGCCCTTGCTGAAGGTGGCGGCATTGGCGAAGGTGCCTGCTGCGTTATCCCAGATGCCCTTCATGAACAAGCGGTCAAAGCCACCGATGAAGGCGTTGCCCTCGGTGAACGCCAGGCTGTAGCCATAAATGAACCACAGCACCACGATCAGCGAGAAGGTGACCATCACCTGCATCAGGACCGAGAGCATGTTCTTGGAGCGAACCAGACCGCCGTAAAACAGGGCCAGGCCGGGGATAGTCATCAAGATCACCAACAGGGTGGAAACCATCATCCAGGCGGTGTCTCCCTTGTTGGGCACGGGGGCGGCAGCCGCAGGCGCAGATGCTGCGTCAGCCGCGGCAGGGGCGGTTGCCGCAGCAGCAGGAGCCGCTGCTTCAGCCGGTTTGGCTTCGGCCGGGGCGGAGGCGGTGGGCGTCGCGGCGGGGGCTTGCGCCAACACGGCAGTGCCACCAACCAGAAGACTCAATCCCAAAGCCAGGGAGGCAAGTAGTTTTTTCATATTGATTTTCTCGTCATCGGTTTTACAGAGCTTCCTTGCCGGTTTCACCGGTGCGGATGCGAACGACTTGTTCGAGGTTGTAAACAAAGATCTTGCCGTCGCCGATCTTGCCGGTGCGGGCAGCGCCCTCAATGGCTTCGATGACGCGGTCCACGAGTTCGTCTGCAATCGCAGCTTCGATCTTGACCTTGGGCAAAAAGTCCACCACGTATTCGGCGCCGCGGTACAGCTCGGTATGGCCTTTTTGACGACCAAAGCCCTTGACTTCAGTCACGGTGATGCCCTGCACGCCGATGGCGGAGAGCGCTTCGCGCACTTCGTCCAGCTTGAAGGGTTTGATGATGGCAGTTACAAGTTTCATGATTTCTCCAAATGGGTGGGGGACTGCATTTACCGTTTCGCGACGATCGCCTGTCCCGCAAATTCCTGAATCTCTCGGTGATCAGAAGCTGTATTTCAGGCCGAGAACAGCCGTGTTCTTGCCGAGGTTGTCAAATGTCGTAACTTTGTAAAAAGAATCGCTGGCGTTGGTGCCAATGGCAGCCAGGGAAACCGACAGGCCATTGCCAAAGTCTTTGGCCAGTGTCAGCGAGTAGTCGTTGTAGTCGCCGGTGTTGTTGAAGTTGGGGATGTACTGGCGACCCACGTGCGGGGTGAGCGTGAAGCCGTTGCCCAGGTCAAAAGTGGCGGCCACTTCAACATAGGTGCTGCCGGAGCTGTTGGCGTTGGCAACGAAGTTGCCCGAGCTCTGGCTGTACTTGGCGGTCACAACGCCGTAGGTCAGTGCGCCATAGAACTCGGTGGTGTTGGCATTGGTCACTGCGTTGTTGCTGGGGTACTGGTAGCCGATCACGCCGATGTCAAAGCCGAGGCTGTCGGTGATGGCGCCTTTGTAGCCGCCGTACACGTCAACTTCAAGCGAACCATCGGTTGCGCCAGCGAAATCCTTGATCCAGTTGACATTGGAGCCCCAGACGCCCAGGTAAAAACCGCTCTTGTGTGCGAAATCAACGCCGGCTTGCAGCGCTGGCTTGAATGAAGTTTGGGAGATGCCACGGAAACGGTAGTCGCTGACAGCGCCAAGGTTGTACGACAGGGTGTAGTCAGGTGTGGGCGCTGCTGCGGGCGCAGCGGTTTGGGCCATGGCGGCGGTGCCAGCCAGCAGAACAGTCAGGGCGAGGGCGGAAGTTGTTTTCAATTTCATTGGAGTGCTCCAGAGTGTTAAGGATGAGAGCTATACGCACAGACCGTGCCAGAATTTAAGCCGCCTTCTACAGCGCTCTTGTGCACCGATTCCCAACGCCTTGCGTTAAGATATCTGTATAAAAATACAGTAAGCACTGCCTTGGTGCACGTAAAACGGGTGCAATTTCGTTTCTGCGCACCTTTTTAGAGAGGAATCCTGATGAGTCTGTCTTTGGTGCAAAGTCGTGCCCTGCTGGGTCTGGAGGCCGCGGCGGTGACGGTCGAAGTCCATCTGGCCAATGGGCTGCCCAGTTTCACGCTGGTCGGTCTGGCGGATGTGGAGGTCAAGGAGGCGCGCGAGCGGGTGCGCTGCGCCATTCAAAACTCGGGGCTGGAGTTCCCCCACAACAAGCGCATCACCGTTAACCTGGCACCGGCCGACTTGCCCAAGGATTCCGGGCGCTTTGACTTGCCGATTGCCTTGGGCATTCTGGCCGCCAGCGGGCAGATCGACGCCGCCCGGCTGGCCGGCCATGAGTTTGCGGGGGAGTTGTCGCTGTCCGGCGAATTGCGGCCGGTGCGCGGCGCGCTGGCCATGAGCCTGGCCCTGCATGCGGGCCGGGTGGTGACCCAACTGGTGTTGCCGCCGGACAGCGCGGAAGAAGCCGCGCTGGTGCCCGATGCCCAGGTGTACCGGGCGCGCCATTTGCTCGACGTGGTGCAGCATTTTTTGCCGCAGGCTGCGGATGCGCCACCGCCCGAGCCGTCCCCTGGCTGGTCGCGTGTCACGGCCACCCGGGAATCCCATGCGGTCCAGTACCCGGATCTGGCCGATGTCAAAGGCCAGCTCGGTGCCAAGCGTGCGCTGGAGATTGCGGCGGCTGGCGGCCACAGTCTGTTGCTGATGGGGCCACCCGGCTCGGGCAAGTCCATGCTGGCGCACCGGTTTGCCGGCCTGCTGCCCGCCATGACGACCGACGAGGCGCTGCAAAGTGCGGCGATCGCCAGTCTGGGCGGGCGGTTTTCTCTGGACCGTTGGGGCCAGCGGCCTACGGGCAGCCCGCACCATACCGCCAGTGCCGTGGCCCTGGTCGGCGGCGGTTCTCCCCCCCGTCCCGGAGAAATCTCGCTGGCCCACCATGGCGTACTTTTTTTGGATGAATTACCCGAGTTTCCCAGGGCGGCACTTGAAGCCCTGCGTGAGCCGCTGGAGTCGGGTTTGATCACGATTTCACGGGCCGCGCGACGGGCCGAGTTCCCGGCCCGTTTCCAGTTGATCGGGGCCATGAACCCCTGTCCCTGCGGTTACCTGGGCTCCGCGCAAAAAGCCTGTCGTTGCACGCCCGACCAGGTGGCGCGCTATCAGGGCAAGTTGAGTGGCCCCTTGATTGACCGCATCGACTTGCACGTGGAAGTGCCGGCCTTGCCGTCAGCGGATTTGCTGCAAGCCCCGCCCGGTGAATCGACCGCCCTGATTCGCGAGCGCTGCACCGCCGCCCGCCTGCGCGCGATGGAGCGGCAGGGCAAGGCGAACCAGGCTCTGCAAGGGCAGGACATTGATGCGCATGTCTTGCTCGACGAGGCCGCCGCCAAATTCCTGAACATCGCCGCTGCCCGCCTGGGCTGGTCGGCTCGCAGCACGCACCGGGCGCTCAAAGTGGCCCGCACCATTGCCGATCTGGCGGGCGCCCACAGCACCCAGGTCACCCATGTGGCCGAGGCGATGCAGTACCGGCGC
>JAZKHK010000015.1:0-9751 GCA_040385425.1 Pseudomonadota bacterium
GCTCTCCGTTACACCGCCACCAACAGTGGTGTTGTTGATTTCTCAAGCAATGACGGTCGAACCATCACGGCACCTTTTCAATCGCTGAGTTTGTTGAGCGGCATAGGCCGTGGTTCGGTTAGCAACGTTGAATTTGCGCTAACTTATGGCTTACCACCACAAAAGGCGGCAAGTTTCTTGGGGCTGTCGGCAGACCGTTTGGCGATGCCTTAAGACCTCTACATTGCCCAAGCCATGGACCCTTGTGCAAGCGATGACAGAACAAATTATGAATAAAGATACGAGCATGGGCTTTGGCGTTGAAATTCCCTTTGTCACCCACTTGGGTTTTGAGCTCACAGTCTTTGAGAGCGGTTTTTCTGAACTGGTGTACGAGCCCCGGCCGGAACACCTCAATTCATTTGGGGTCACGCATGGAGGCGCACTTATGACGTTGCTGGACGTGACCATGGCGGTGGCAGCCCGCAGTGTGCAAAAAGACATGGGTGCACTCACCATTGAAATGAAGACCAGCTTCATGCAGCCTGCACGGGGCAAGCTGACTGGCAAAGGCCATTTGATGCACCGCACGGCCACCATGGCGTTCACCGAAGGCACAATTTTTGATGAAGAAGGGCGAGCCTGCGCCCACGCCACCGGAACTTTCAAATATGCCAAACGCTTGCCGACCGGCCCTAAAAGTGTCAATCCGTTGAAGGTGATCTCCACAGACTGATATTTTTATATGAAAAGTGGCTCTAGCCCTTATAGATCGGTCATTAGTAGCTATTAATTTGGTAGCTAATTTGTATCTGGTCTTGACTGCTAAAACTTGGGCAGATGAAGGAAAAAACTCGGCTTGGCTACAGATCAGTCAGTCAGTATGTTTTTTCACCCAGGCTGCGTATTTCTCCATCCAATTTTTCAGGAATTTCTGGCTGTCTTCACGGAGGTTGCCATCCTGGTCAAACAAGCCTTCCTTGGCATGGATAAAGGCTTCCGGTTGGCCCATTGTTGGCACGTCCAGATAGGCAAGAACATTGCGCAAATGCTGCTGTGCCAGCGCGGTTCCGACGGCGCCGATCGATGCCCCCAGCACGCCGGCCGGCTTGCCCTCCCAGGCATTCTGGCCATAAGGGCGGGAAGCGTGATCGATTGCATTTTTAAGCACGCCAGGGATCGATCGGTTGTACTCGGCTGTGACGAAGAGAAGGCCTTTTGAAGCCTCAATTTCGGTTTTGAGTCGTTTGACCGGCGCGCTCGGATTCGCATCGTCGTCCTGGTTGTAGAGCGGTAAATCACCGATTTCAATTTGTTTGAAGGAGAACTCCGGCGGCGCCAATTTCACAATGGCGTGGGCCAGCTTGCGGTTGAATGATTCGCGGCGAAGACTGCCGACAATAACTGCGATGTTGTAGTGCGCCATATTGCTCTCCTTTGAAAAGGTGGGTGACCGGGTCAAGGATTAACGTTGACCTGACCGCGAATTTCTCCATTCGGATTGGTGTCGGTATGCAGGTTGACGTACCACATGCCCGCCATGAGATCGGCTGTTTGTGCCGCTGTTAGCGTGGCTTGCCCCTTGATGGGGCTGGTCAAATTTCCGCCCAATGGAACCACTACGCCAGCGTTCTGTCCAGGCATAGCTGGGCCGTGAAAGTGACCTGCCGTAAGGGGGCTGCTCAAACCAGCGTAAGTAACGGTCCAACTCAGTGTGTTGGTGTCTTTGTCCAGCTTGGCTTCGAGCGTGCCGGTGGCTGCGCTTGTCGTGGGAGGCACCTCGCTTGCTCCGGATAATTGGGCCGTGAAACCAGTTGAACGCGACATCTGGGCCTTCGTGCTGCAAGCAGTCAGCGCGAGCACACTGGCCAATAAACCGATGAAAATTGCACTGCGGAATTGAATCATGACTATCTCCTGAAGATGAAAGAAGTTAGGGTGACTTGGGGTTTTTATGATGCCTTTCTGCACGCTGTTGCACTGTGCGTTGTCGCACGCATCTCAAGTTTTTGTTGGCAAGCGCACAGACGGGAGCTATTCTTTTCACGTAAGGTGGCAAGACATAGGCTTGCCAAACTGTCAATGACGTAGGAGAACCACGCGATGAGTCAAACACGTACCGAGTCCGACAGCTTTGGCCCCATCGAAGTGCCCGTTGACGCGTTGTGGGGCGCACAAACGGCGCGCAGCCTGCGCTTCTTTGCCATCGGCGAGGCGCGAATGCCGCAGGATGTGATCCATGCGCTGGCCTGGATCAAGTGGGCTGTTGCCAACGTGAATCGAGATTTGAATTTGCTTGATGCCACGAAGGCACAGGCCATTACTCATGCTGCGCTGCGTGTGGCAACGGGTGAGTTTGATGCCGAGTTCCCCCTGTCGGTCTGGCAGACCGGCTCAGGCACACAAAGCAACATGAATGTCAACGAAGTCGTGGCCCACTTGGCCTCGCGTACGCTCGGTGAAGCGGGGGGCGCTGAGCGGCCTGTGCATCCCAATGACGATGTGAACCGCGGGCAGTCGTCCAACGATGTTTTTCCGACCGCCATGCACATCGCTGTGGCCTTGCAGGCCAGGCACAGTCTGCAACCGGCGCTGACCGAGTTACGCAGCGCACTGGCCGCCAAAGCCCAGGCATTTTCTGCCATCGTGAAGATTGGCCGTACCCACTTGCAGGATGCAACGCCCGTGACACTGGGCCAGGAGTTTGGTGGCTATGAGGCGCAGCTTGCATTGTGCGAGTGCAGCATTGGTCATGCGCTGGAGGCTGTGCACACGCTGGCTATTGGCGGCACGGCAGTCGGAACCGGGCTGAATACCCACCCGGAGTTCGGCACACGGGTGGCTGCCATGCTGGCAGACCAGCTCGACCTGCCGCTGGTCCAAGCCAGCAATCTGTTTGCCGCCATGGCGGGTCACGAAGCCCTGGTGGCGTTTCATGCGGCATTGAAGATGCTCGCCATTGCCCTGACCAAAATTGCCAATGACATTCGCCTGATGGGCAGCGGGCCGCGCGCAGGGCTGGGCGAACTGCACTTGCCCGAGAACGAGCCCGGTAGCTCGATCATGCCCGGCAAGGTGAACCCGACCCAGGTGGAAGCGCTGACCATGGTGTGCGCCCAGGTGATGGGTCATGACGTGGCGATTGGCTTTGCGGCCAGTCAGGGGCACTTCGAACTCAATGTGTACAAGCCGCTGATCGTGCTGGACACCCTCGACAGCATGCGTTTGCTCACCGATGCGATGAGCAGCTTCAACCAGCACTGCGTGAGCGGCATTCTGGTTAATGAAGCACGCGTAACGCAGCTGTTGCAGAGTTCGCTGATGCTCGTTACCGCTCTGGCGCCGCATATCGGCTATGACCGCGCCGCGCAAATCGCCAAACATGCCCATCAACATGGCCTCACACTGCGTGAAGCCGCGCTATCACTAGGCATCGTCAGTGCAGAACAATTTGACGCCTGGGTTGTCGCCGACCAGATGCTGGGTCCGCAAAAGGACTAAAGCTCGCGGGTCTTTGCTCTCATTGGTGATTCAGTGCGCAATCGCAAATAAGGCAGCGAGAAAGTTCATGGCTATGTTCGACATCGCACGGAGCTGCGATTTGTAAGGCCATAAGCTAAAAAACACCGGGGACTGTTTTCCAGCTTGTGCTGGTCTGCCCACAGATGGCTCAAAGCTATTGCGCCATGATTTTTTCAATTTAAAAGGATTCATCATGAACCACACCGTGCTGATTTCGACATTGTTGGCCACGTTAAGTCTGGTTGCTTGTGATCGCCGACCCACCGTAGTCAATACACCTCCCGCACCTGTTGTTGTGCCCGGTCCGGCTGGGCCAGCCGGACCAGCCGGACCTCAAGGGGCTCCTGGCAGTCCAGGCGCACCGGGCAGTTCCAGTAACGGTTCCCCAATGAGCGTTCCGCCGGCTTCTTCTCCGCCCGCTGCGGCGCCTGCGAACCAATAACCATTGATCCACACGCAAGGAGATCATCATGAGTTTGGGAACCATTCTGTTGATCGTTTTAATCCTTATATTGATCGGCGTCCTCCCGAGTTGGCCACACAGCCGTAGCTGGGGCTATGGACCCAGCGGTGGCTTGGGGTTGTTGGTGGTCATTGTTCTTATATTGCTATTAAGTGGGCGGCTCTGACGGCCAGCAACTCAAACAAGGCGTGTTGCTTGCCACTGACGATGTGGGTAATATGGTTGGACGCGTGAGTGTGCCGCCCTAATGAACGGGCCATGTCATCGGGCCATATCAAGGAGGCTAGTTGAATGTCCGTCATACCATCATCCCCTCAAGTCGCCTCTGTCCCTGATTCATCGTTGCGAGAATGCTTTGCGCAACGATATATAGAAGTACGTAGTTACAGCTTGGTGCTTGCGGAGCCTCTGTCGGCCGAGGATCAGTGCATCCAGTCCATGCCCGATGCCAGCCCCACCAAGTGGCACTTGGCACACACTAGCTGGTTCTTCGAGGCCGTTGTTTTGGCTCACCATGCGCCTGCTTATGAGGTTTTTGACAGTCGTTTTTGTTACCTGTTCAATTCCTACTATGAGGCCTTGGGTCCACGTCATCCCCGGCCTCAACGCGGCTTGCTGACGCGGCCTTCACTGGCTGAAGTCCAGGCGTACCGTGATCATGTGAACGCGGCCATGTTGACCTTCATCGCCCAAGCCGACGCTACGGTCTGGCGCAGGGCCGCGCCGTTGATCGAATTGGGCCTGAATCACGAGCAGCAGCATCAGGAGCTGATCCTGACCGATATCCTGCATGCCTTGTTCTGCAATCCTCTTCTTCCTCCCTACCAGACCCTGACTGCGCCTGCGCGTCGATTGGCCACTGTGAGTTCTGTCCTGCGCTGGCTTGATCTGCCTGGCGGCGTAAGACAGGTTGGGCATGCGGGGGACGACTTTGCCTTTGACAACGAAACGCCGCGACATGCGGTGCTGCTGCAGCCGTTTCAGCTGGCCGACCGTCTGGTGAGCTGCGGTGACTATGTGATGTTCATGGAGGATGGCGGTTATGAGCGCCCCTCGTTCTGGTTGTCCGACGGCTGGGCTGCCGTGCAGACCCTGGGCTGGAAGGCGCCTGCGTACTGGATTGCACCGGGTGACCCGCGTGCGCCATCAGCATACTGGCAAGTGTTCGGCCTGCACGGTGTCCAAGCGCTGGATGTGGCCGCACCAGTAGCCCATCTCAGCTTCTTTGAAGCTGCTGCGTATGCCGAATGGGCGGGAGCGCGTTTGCCCACCGAGTTTGAATGGGAAACTGCGTTTGGCATGCAAGGCATCACACAGATGACGGGGCAGGTTTGGCAGTGGACGCGCTCATCCTACGCGCCTTACCCCGGTTTTCGACCTTTGAGCGGCGCTGTTGGTGAATACAACGGCAAGTTCATGATTGGCCAGCAAGTGTTGCGCGGTAGTAGCAGCGCTACCCCCAGGCATCACAGTCGGGCGAGCTACCGCAACTTCTTTACACCAGCCGCGCGTTGGCAGTTTTCGGGTTTGCGCCTGGCAAGGGATGCAGCATGCTGAGTCACGTCGAGAGTGGGATGGATGGGGGAGCAGACGAACTCATGCCGCACTTGTCTGTCTGCAACCCGCAGGCTTGTGAATTCCTCCATGACTTGCAACACGCACTGGCAGTGGAGCCTCACCGCATTTCCCCCAAATATTTTTATGACGTGCGGGGCTCGCAATTGTTTGATCGTATTTGTCAAACGCCCGAGTATTACCCCACGCGCACTGAACTATCTATTTTGTCGCTTCATGCAGAGGAAATTGCCGCGCATATCGGACCCCGGGCCGAGATTGTTGAGTTCGGTGCGGGCTCCTTGAGCAAGGTGCGTTTGTTGCTCAATGCGTTGGATAAACCGGTTCGCTACCTGCCGATTGACATCTCAGGTGCACATTTGGCAGCGGCGGCGAGCGCACTGCGGCAGGACTACCCCGGGCTGGATGTGCAACCGGTGACCGCCGATTACACGCAGCGCCTGCAGTTGCCCGCGCCGCTTGAAGGCGCGGGGCGACGGGTGGGGTTTTTTCCAGGCTCGACGATTGGCAACTTCACGCCTGAAGAAAGTTTGTTTTTCTTGCGCTCTGCCGCCCCTGTGTTGCGCGGCGGTGGGCTGCTGTTGGGCGCTGACCTGGTCAAGAGTCCCGATGTGCTGCACGCGGCCTACAACGACGCCCAAGGCGTGACGGCGGCTTTTAATCTGAACCTGCTGGCGCGTGCCAACCGTGAGTTGGGTACGCGTTTCGTTTTGGAAGAGTTTGCCCACAGTGCGTTCTACAACGCACCCTTGCGCCGCATTGAGATGCATCTGCTCAGTCGCTGCCGTCAGCAAATCGCAGTAGGCGAGGAATGCTATGAGTTGGCTGAAGGCGATACGCTACACACCGAAAATTCGTACAAATTCACTATTGATGGTCTGCGTGCGCTGGCTGTTTGCGCTGGTTATAGACCAGGGCCGGTCTGGATCGATCCTGAACGTTTGTTCAGCGTGCACTGGCTGAATGCCCCCGATTGAAAATCACGATCACCGAAATGGCAGTTTTTAACCTTGGCTTGTTTGCAATTCAAGCGCATCAAACACCTTGAGGGCTGCCCAGGCATCGTTGGCGGAGTAAATGATCTGGCTCTCTGTCAATTGCCGGTTCGACCAATTGGAGGTAGTCGCTTTTCTGGACTTCACAAAACGCCGATTGAACACGATGGCTACAGCACCTCTGACGCCGATCTCTTTGGCGTATCCTTTTTTTCTGAAAATCTCATTGAGATCAAGTACGTTTTTGGGGCGAACGCCCAACGTCCGCATGATTTGCACATGATCTCCAGCTAAGCCAAAACCTACTTTGGTAATGCTTTCTGAAATCAGCAGGGCAGAGACGATTTCGCAGCAACCCGCATCATGCAATTGGAAAATATAGGCCTTGTACAGCGTTGAAAATTGAACAACGTGCGGCCCCTCGGAGACTTGATCTTTGAAAAAAGTGGGTTTCGATTCCGTGTCAAAACCCAGCACGCGATTCGTAACCAGTGCGTCGTAGGCCAACTGGGCTTGTTGCGGAGTGGAAACGACAACGATGTTGTCCAATCCGAGTCGGCTCAATGGCTCCAGCGACGCAATTTCATCCTTGCCGGGAGAGTGCAAGCGGGACATGTGATTATTGGCCTGAAGCCCGCGTAGTATGGGCGTTCTTTGCTATTGGACTAATAGCAAAAAGCACTTAACGAACAGCAGGTTCAGCTGATGGCAGGGCTTGGGGCGCTTGTGATTCCGGCGATGCCGTGGGCACGCGACGGGCGCCGTCAAAACGGCGGCTCCAGTAGGAGATTCCCATGTCTTCTACCCGCACTTCGCCACCTGGCTTGGGTGAATGGATGAATTTGCCTTCACCGATATAAATGCCGACATGGCTAAAGGCACGTCGCATGGTGTTGAAGAAAACCAGATCACCAGGTTTCAAGTCGGCGCGTTCAATTTTTTCGGTGGCGGCTGCTTGTTGTTCCGCTTTGCGTGGAAGGATCTGGCCAACTGTTTCCTGGTAGATGGCGCGCACAAAACCGCTGCAGTCAAAGCCGGATTCCACCGTATTGCCGCCGCGCCGGTAGGGAACGCCCAGAAAACCCATGGCGGTAAAGACCAATTCTGAAGCTCTTTCGCTAACGGACTGGCGGACTTTGTCGATCTTCGCCAGCAATCCCTTATCGGCTAAAAACTTATCCATGTCATCGGCCGTCACGGAAGGATTGGCCTGCGCACTGGCAGCCAGCAAGAGGCCAAGAAGGAAAGTAGCAGTGACAGTAATTCGCATCGCGGGTAGCATACTTGCAGTTCAAGCGCTGTGTCAAGCTCAGGCTTTTTCTGGCTTGCCTTTGTAACTCGTTGATTTTTCTATATTTTCAAGGTTTTATATGTTCAATGCATTGTTGCTGGAAAACGCTGATGGATTCAAGGCATCGGTTCAACAGGTAGATGAATCTCGACTGCCGCAAGGCGATGTGACTGTTGCAGTGGACTACTCCACGCTTAATTACAAGGATGGATTGGCGATCACCAACAAGAGTCCAGTGGTGCGAAACTGGCCCATGGTGGCGGGTATTGATGGTGCTGGCACCGTGCTTGAGTCCAGCCATCCGGACTGGAAGACGGGTGATGTGTTTGTCCACAATGGTTGGGGCGTAGGTGAGACGCACTGGGGCTGTCTGGCGGAAAAAGCCCGCCTCAAAGGCGATTGGTTGGTCCGCTTGCCATCCACCTTGACTGCGCGGCAGGCCATGGCCATCGGCACGGCAGGCTATACCGCCATGCTGTGTGTCCTGGCGCTGGAAGATCATGGTGTCAAACCGGATGCCGGCGAGGTGCTGGTCACCGGTGCCACCGGTGGCGTAGGTAGCGTCGCCATTGCCTTGTTGGGCAAGTTGGGCTACACCGTCGTGGCGGCCACCGGTAAAGCCAATGAAGAGGCTTACCTCAAGTCGTTGGGCGCCAGCAGCATCGTCGATCGAGCCTTGCTCTCCCATCCCGGCAAACCGTTTCAGAAGGAGCGCTGGGCGGCGGTGGTGGATGCCGTGGGTTCTCACACACTGGCCAATGCGCTGGCGCAAACACGTTATGGCGGTGTGGTGGCTGCTTGCGGACTGGCTCAGGGTATGGATTTGCCGACCACGGTGATGCCTTTTATTTTGCGGGGCGTGACATTGGCGGGCATTGATTCGGTTATGGCGCCGCTGGCGAAACGGCAGCGCGCCTGGAGTCGTCTGGCCCGTGACCTTGACCCGGCTTTACTGGAGTCGATGATTGAAGAGGTGTCGCTTGAAGCTGCCATTGGCAAGGCGCACGATCTGATGGATGGCAAGGTGCGGGGCCGGGTGGTGGTGAAAACGGGTGCATGAACCGACGGAGGACCGTTTGCGCACCTGCGGTTTAATCAGACATTGCTTGAATTAGCCCAACCTCTTCAGAAAGTTTCTCATGTTGCTTGACGCCGCTGAATCCCAACTCGTTCTGGTGGACTACCAGATCCGCCTGATGCCTGCCATTTTTGAGAGTGCCCACGTGGTGGCCAACGCCGTACGTCTCGGCCAAATCGCTAGGTTAATGGCCTTGCCGGTGTGGGGCACGGAACAAAATCCCTCCACACTCGGTGAGAGCGTCGCCGAGGTGAAAACACTGTGTGACAAGACTTTGAGCAAGATGCATTTCAGTGGCGTTGAAGAAGGGCTGGGCGAATGGTTGCGTCCGCCCGCCAAGCCAGTAGGAGGCAACGCCCGCAGCTTGCCCAAACATCTGCAAAAGCCCGCAACGAATCCCGATGAGCGCAACACGGTGGTCATTGCCGGTTGTGAAGCCCACATTTGCCTACTGCAAACGGCGCTGGACTTGCTGGAAGACGAGTTTGATGTCTGGGTGGTAACCGATGCTTGCAGTTCGCGCACGGAGCGCAATCGGGATGCAGCCTTTGACCGTCTGGCAGGGGCCGGGGCGGAACTGGTCACGACCGAGATGGTGGCGTTCGAATGGCTGCGCACAGCCGAGCATCCAGATTTCAAAGCCGTACAGGCCTTGATCAAGTAAGACGCCTCTCTACTATTTGCTCCGAGCTTGGTCGCGTGCGGTCAGCTTGCAGCAAGTTGTATGCTAATAATTCCGGACGGACATCAATGATCCGAACGGAGACAAAAAATGACAAGCTACGCCGATTTTCATCGTCGCTCGCTCACCGAGCGCGATGCCTTCTGGTCCGAACAAGCCCAGCTCG
>JAZKHK010000015.1:9761-18167 GCA_040385425.1 Pseudomonadota bacterium
GTTGATTGGAAAACTCCTCCCCAACAAATTTGCGACTACAGCAATCCACCGTTCGCCAAATGGTTTGTTGGCGGCACCACCAATCTGTGTCACAACGCGGTTGACCGGCATCTCAAAGACCGGGCCGAGCAGGCTGCGTTGATTTTTGTCTCCACTGAAACCAATGAAGAGAAGGTGTATTCCTTCCGCGAGTTGCATGCCGAAGTGCAGCGCATGGCGGCTTCACTTAAAGACTTGGGTGTTCAAAAAGGCGACCGAGTCCTGATTTACATGCCCATGATCGCCGAGGCCGCATTTGCCATGCTGGCCTGTACGCGCATCGGTGCTATTCATTCGGTGGTGTTTGGCGGTTTTGCCTCAGGTTCACTGGCTTCGCGCATTGAAGATGCATCGCCTAAAGCGATTGTCAGTGCCGACGCCGGATCGCGCGGCGGTAAAGCTGTGGCTTACAAACCCTTACTGGACGAAGCCATCCGCCTCTCCAGCCACAAACCCGACGCAGTTCTCCTGGTTGATCGTCAATTGGTTGCTATGGATTTAGTAGCTGGCCGTGACCATCTGTGGGGGGCTCTGAGGCAAAAACACTTAAATACCGTGGTCGAATGCGAGTGGGTGGATGCCACGCATCCAAGCTACACGCTATACACCAGCGGTACCACCGGCAAGCCCAAAGGCGTACAGCGTGACACCGGGGGTTATGCCGTGGCCTTGGCCGCCAGCATGAAGCATATTTATGGCGGCAATGCAGGTGAAACCTATTTTTCCACCAGCGATATTGGTTGGGTGGTGGGTCACAGCTACATCATTTATGGACCACTGATTGCTGGCATGGCGACCATCATGTATGAAGGCCTGCCCACGCGCCCGGATGGCGGCATCTGGTGGAGCTTGGTCGAAAAATACAAAGTCACGGTGATGTTCAGTGCGCCCACAGCGGTGCGGGTGTTGAAGAAGCAAGACCCGGCCTTGCTCGCCAAATACGATCTGTCCAGTTTGCGGGCTTTGTTCTTGGCGGGTGAGCCGCTGGATGAGCCTACGGCGAAATGGATTAGCGAGAGTTTGGGCAAGCCCATCATCGATAACTACTGGCAGACCGAAACCGGCTGGCCGATTCTCTCGATCTGCAATGGCGTGGAGCCGATGTCCACCAAGTTTGGTTCCCCAGGCAAGGCGGTATATGGCTTCGATGTCAAACTGCTGGACGATCAGACTGGTGAAGAACTCACTGGTCCCAATCAAAAAGGCGTGGTTGCCGTTGAAGGCCCCTTGCCGCCGGGCTGCCTGCAGACGATCTGGGGTGACGACGAGCGCTTCGTCAATACCTATTGGTCCAGCGTACCCGGCAAGATGGTGTACAGCACCTTTGACTGGGGCATTCGTGATGCAGATGGCTATTTCTTCATCCTTGGTCGCACCGACGACGTGATCAACGTGGCAGGGCATCGCCTTGGCACTCGCGAGATTGAAGAAAGCATTTCTGCCCATCCCAATATTGCCGAAGTAGCGGTCGTGGGTGTGGCCGATCAGCTCAAGGGTCAGGTGGCCATGGCCTTTGCTGTCGTCAAGAACGCCAGTTTGGTGGTTGACGAGGCAGGCAGGGCCAAGCTTGAAGCTGAAATCATGAAGCTTGTTGACAATGATTTGGGCGCCGTAGCCCGGCCAGCGCGAGTTCGGTTCGTCAATGTGTTGCCCAAAACCCGAAGCGGCAAGCTGCTGCGCCGGGCTGTCCAGGCCGTCTGCGAAGGGCGTGATCCAGGGGATTTGACAACGATGGATGACCCGGCAGCGCTTCAACAAATCAAGGATTTGATAGCAGGTTAGTTCGGCGGCGCCGTGAGGCGTCTCCAGGGGATGCCATTTTTGGTGGCACAATTGCGTGAGTTACTAGGCCCTTCCTCGCCACAGTCGCATCCGCCAAACGGTTCAGCCGGGACGCGGGAGGTTAATCAACAACAGCTTTAACCAGCTAATGTTTCCTACAGGGAAACGAAGGTCAGCGGAAAATGAGTGAGACAAACTCGGTTTATCAAGCCTATCAGGCGAACACCTATCTTTTTGGTGGCAACGCACCGTACGTCGAAGAGATGTATGAAAACTACCTGGAAAACCCCGGTAGCGTGCCTGACACCTGGCGTGACTATTTCGATGCGCTGCAGCATGTGCCCGCTGTCGATGGCAGCAATGCCAAAGACGTGCCGCATCAGCCGGTCATCAATGCCTTCGCTGACCGTGCCAAGCGCGGTGGCACTAAAGTGGTGGTGGCCAGCGTTGATGCTGAAATGGGACGTAAGCGCACCGCTGTACAACAGCTGATTGCCGCGTACCGCAACGTAGGTGCTCGCTGGGCCGACCTCGACCCTTTGAAGCGTGCCGAACGCGCCAAGATTCCTGAACTGGAGCCCACGTTCTACGGTTTCTCCGACGCTGACCAGGAAACGGTGTTCGACACCAGCAACACATTCTTCGGCAAAGCCACCATGTCTTTGCGCGATTTGATGAATGCGTTGCGCGAGACGTATTGCGGCACGATTGGCGCCGAGTACATGTACATCACTGACCAGAACCACAAGCGCTGGTGGCAGACCAAGCTGGAGTCGATTCGCTCCAAACCCAATTTCACCGCAGAAAAGAAACGACACATCCTTGACCGCCTCAGCGCAGCTGAAGGTCTGGAGCGTTTCCTGCACACCAAATATGTGGGTCAAAAACGCTTCTCCCTGGAAGGTGGCGAAAGCTTCATCGCTTCGATGGATGAGCTGATCCAGACCGGCGGCACGATTGGCCTGCAAGAAATCGTGATTGGCATGGCTCACCGGGGTCGGCTCAATGTGCTGGTCAACTCGCTGGGCAAAACGCCTGCCGATCTGTTTGCTGAATTCGACCACACGGCGCCTGAAGACCTGCCAAGCGGTGACGTCAAATACCACCAGGGCTTCAGCTCGGATGTGTCAACTCCTGGCGGCCCGGTTCACCTGTCCCTGTGTTTCAACCCGTCTCACCTTGAAATCGTGAATCCGGTGGTGGAAGGTTCGGTTCGTGCGCGCATGGACCGCCGTGCCGACCCCAAGGGCAAGCAAGTGTTGCCTGTGCTGGTGCACGGCGATGCAGCTTTTGCCGGGCAAGGCGTTGTGTTGGAAACGCTGGCGCTGGCCGAAACACGTGGTTACTCCACGGGCGGTACGGTTCACATCGTCATCAACAACCAGATCGGGTTCACCACCAGTGACCCGCGCGACAGCCGCTCCACGCTTTATTGCACGGACGTGGTGAAGATGATCGAAGCGCCGGTTTTGCACGTGAATGGTGACGACCCTGAAGCGGTCGTGCTGGCGACCCAGTTGGCTCTGGAATATCGCATGGAGTTCCAGAAGGACGTGGTGGTTGACATCATCTGCTTCCGTAAACTGGGCCATAACGAGCAAGATACACCCGCGCTGACACAGCCGCTGATGTACAAAAAGATTGCACAACACCCCGGTACGCGCAAGCTGTATGCCGACAAGTTGGCAACACAGGGTTTTGGCGACACGATCGGCGACGACATGGTCAAGGCCACTCGTGCTGCGCTGGATGCCGGCAAGAGCACCTTCGACCCCGTGTTGACGAACTTCAAGAGCAAGTACGCTGTGGACTGGACGCCTTATCTCAACACGAAGTGGACGGATGCTGGAGAAACCGGTATTCCGCTGGCCGAGTGGAAGCGCCTTGCAACCAAGCTGACCACGCTGCCTGATTCCGTGACAGCGCACCAGTTGGTGAAAAAGGTTTATGCCGATCGCGCTGCCATGGGTCGCGGCGAGATTCCGGTGGATTGGGGTATGGGCGAACATATGGCTTTCGCCTCCCTGGTCGCTAGCGGTTATCCGGTGCGTCTGAGCGGTGAAGATTGCGGTCGCGGTACGTTTACCCACCGCCATGCCGTGATTCACGATCAGAATCGCGAAAAATTCGACGAAGGCATCTATACGCCCCTGGAAAATGTGGCTGAAGGCCAGGCACCGTTTGTGGTCATTGACTCCATCCTGTCCGAAGAGGCGGTGCTCGCCTATGAATACGGTTATGCGTCAAATGACCCCAATACCCTGGTGATCTGGGAAGCCCAGTTTGGCGACTTTGCCAATGGCGCCCAAGTGGTGATTGACCAATTCATTGCCTCCGGCGAAGTGAAGTGGGGCCGTGTCAACGGCATCACGCTCATGCTGCCGCACGGCTATGAAGGCCAAGGCCCAGAGCACAGTTCTGCACGTCTGGAGCGCTTCATTCAATTGAGCGCTGACACCAACATGCAGGTGGTGCAACCTACAACGGCCAGCCAGATTTTCCATATCTTGCGTCGCCAGATGGTTCGCAGTTTGCGCAAGCCGCTCATCATCATGACGCCCAAGTCCTTGTTGCGCGCCAAAGATGCAGCGTCTCCGCTCTCCGAGTTCACCAAAGGCAGTTTCCAGACAGTCATTCCTGAGAACAAAGAACTCAAGGCCGACAAAGTCAAACGTGTTGTGGTTTGCTCCGGTAAGGTGTACTACGATCTGGTCAAGAAGCGCGAAGAAAAGGCCATTGATGACGTGGTCATCCTGCGTGTGGAACAGCTCTATCCGTTCCCGCACAAAGCTTTTGCCAATGAGCTCAAGAAGTATCCCAATGTGACGGATCTCGTGTGGTGTCAGGATGAACCAAAGAACCAGGGCGCCTGGTTCTTCATTCAGCACTACATCCTTGAGAACATGTCCAGTGGACAAAAATTGGGTTACTCGGGTCGTGCAGCTTCTGCTTCTCCAGCAGTGGGTTACTCGCACCTGCACCAAGAGCAGCAGAAAGCGCTGATTGAAGGCGCATTTGGCAAGCTCAAAGGCTCGGTCCTGACCAAATAAGACCCCAGTTAATCAGTGAGGGACAGATGATCAGCTACGCAATAGCTGCAGTCTGTCCCGCCAAGTTACAAAAATTACCGAAAGAATTGATATGGCTATCGTAGAAGTTAAAGTTCCACAATTGTCGGAATCCGTGGCAGAAGCTACTCTGTTGCAGTGGAAAAAGAAGGTGGGCGAGGCGGTCGCGATTGATGAAATCCTGATTGAAGTTGAAACCGACAAAGTGGTGCTGGAAGTACCTGCCCCCGCAGCCGGTGTGCTGGTTGAGTTGGTCATTGGCGACGGTGCCACGGTGGCGGCTGAGCAGTTGATTGCCCGCATTGACACCGAAGGCAAGGCTGGTGCAGCCACTGCACCAGCGGCAGCTGCGCCAACAACGGCGACTGCTTCTGCTCCAGCAGCTCCTGCAGCAGGTAATTCCATGGCTGGTGTTGCCATGCCTGCGGCTGCCAAATTGATGGCGGACAACCAACTTGCCGCCGGGTCCGTAACGGGTACCGGCAAAGACGGTCGGGTTACGAAGGGTGATGTCTTGGGTGCTGTCGCTGCTCCCAAGGCCGCAGCTGTACCCACCATGCCAGCAAAACCTGCTGCCTCTTATTTGCCTCCAGTTGCCGCTCCAGCCGTCAACTTGGGTGAGCGTCCTGAGCAGCGCGTGCCGATGAGCCGTCTGCGTGCCCGCGTGGCCGAGCGTCTGTTGCAATCGCAGTCCACCAATGCTATTTTGACGACTTTCAATGAAGTCAATATGGCACCCGTGATGGAAATGCGCAAGCGCTTCCAGGACAAGTTCGAGAAAGAGCATGGCGTCAAGATTGGCTTTATGAGCTTCTTCGTCAAGGCCGCTGTGCATGCCCTCAAGAAGTTCCCCATGCTCAATGCTTCGGTGGATGGCACTGACATCGTGTACCACGGCTACTTTGACATCGGTATCGCCGTAGGTTCGCCACGCGGTCTGGTCGTACCTATTTTGCGCAATGCGGATCAGATGACCTTTGCCGAAATCGAAAAGAAAATTGCCGAGTACGGTGCCAAGGCCCGTGACGGCAAGATGAGTATGGAAGAAATGACCGGCGGTACATTCTCCATCTCCAATGGCGGCACCTTTGGCTCTATGTTGTCAACGCCCATCATCAACCCACCCCAGTCGGCTATTTTGGGTGTTCACGCGACCAAAGACCGTGCCATGGTGGTGAATGGGCAAGTGGTGGTGCAACCCATCAACTACCTCGCCATGAGCTACGACCACCGCATCATTGACGGCCGCGAAGCTGTGTTGGGCCTGGTCGCGATGAAGGAAGCCCTGGAAGATCCAGCCCGCTTGCTGTTCGACATCTAAAAAGTACGCCTGATCGACCCACCCATGTGGACGGACGCGAAGTCCATCCCGTCGGTGGGTTTTTCTACAACAAAATTCAAGGAAATATCATGAGCAAACAATTCGACGTGATCGTCATCGGTGGTGGTCCTGGCGGCTATATCGCAGCCATTCGTGCAGCGCAACTGGGTATGAATGTGGCCTGCATCGATGAATGGAAAAACAGCAAAGGCGGCCCGGCACTGGGCGGCACTTGCACCAATGTAGGTTGCATCCCCAGCAAGGCGTTATTGCAGTCGTCCGAGCATTTCGACCACGCCACGCACCATTTTGCTGACCATGGTATTTCCGCATCCAATGTGAGCATGGATGTGGCCAAAATGGTGGCCCGCAAGGACTCCGTGGTCAAGCAAAACAACGATGGCATCCAGTACCTGTTGAAGAAAAACAAGGTCAGCTTCTTCCATGGCCGCGGTTCCTTCGTGAAAGCGGTCGATGGCGGTTATGAGATCAAGGTGGCTGGCGCAACTGAAGAAATCTTGACGGGCAAACAAATCGTCGTGGCAACGGGCTCCAATGCCCGGGCTTTGCCTGGCACGCCATTTGATGAAGAAATGATCCTCTCCAATGATGGCGCGCTGCGTATTGGCGCTGTGCCGAAAAAGCTGGGCCTGATTGGCTCCGGCGTCATTGGGTTGGAGATGGGGTCCGTTTGGCGTCGTCTGGGTTCTGAAGTCACCATTTTGGAAGGCTTGCCGACCTTCCTGGGCGCGGTGGATGAGCAAATCGCCAAGGAAGCACAAAAAATCTTTGTTAAACAGGGCCTCAAACTTGAATTGGGTGTCACGGTTGGCCAAGTCAAAACCAGTAAAAAAGGCGTCAGCGTGGCCTGGACCAACGCCAAGGGCGAAGCCCAGACGCTGGACGTGGACAAATTGATCGTGTCGATTGGCCGGGTCGCCAACACAATTGGCTTGAACGCCGACGCGGTGGGCTTGAAACTCGACGAACGCGGTGCGATTGTGGTGGATGAGGAATGCCGCAGCAGCTTGCCGGGCGTGTGGGCTATCGGCGACGTGGTGCGTGGCCCGATGCTGGCACACAAGGCCGAAGAAGAAGGTGTGGCGGTGGCGGAACGTATGGCAGGTCAGCACGGCCATGTCAATTTCAACACCATTCCTTATGTGATTTACACCAGCCCCGAGATTGCCTTTGTCGGTCGGACCGAGCAGCAACTCAAGGCCGATGGCGTGGCCTACAGAGCGGGCACCTTCCCGTTCCTGGCCAATGGCCGTGCCCGTGCCTTGGGCGATACGACCGGCATGGTCAAAATGCTGGCCGATGCGGCAACGGACGAAATTCTTGGTGTTCACATCATTGGCCCCATGGCCAGCGAATTGATTGCCGAGTGTGTGATGGCCATGGAGTTCCGGGCCAGCAGCGAAGACATCGCTCGCATCTGCCACGCGCATCCATCCTTGAGCGAGTCCACCAAGGAAGCGGCTTTGGCCGTTGACAAACGAACCTTGAATTTCTGATATTTTTTGATGAAAATGACTGCTAGCCCTTATCCAATAAGCGTGAGCAGCTATTTAATTGATAGCAAGTTGGGTTGTGTCCGTGAGTGTAAAAAAAGCCTATCAAGCTGAGTTGATCTCCCGTGGCTACACGGCTGACCCTGCCCAACTGCGCGCTGTTGAAGCGCTGGACGCTTGCGCCCAAGAGTGGTTGAAGTACAAGGAAAAGCGTTCCAATGCCCTCAAGAAGCTGATCAACCGTCCCGATATTCCTCGCGGTGTTTACATGTATGGCGGGGTAGGGCGGGGTAAAAGCTTCTTGATGGATTGTTTTTTTAATGCAGTTCCGCTGAGGCGCAAAACCCGACTTCACTTTCATGAGTTCATGCGTGAAGTTCACCGCGAGTTGGCCAGTTTGCAGGGCGTGGTGAATCCCCTGGATGAATTGGCCAAGCGTATTGCCAAAAAGTACCGCTTGATTTGTTTTGATGAGTTTCATGTGTCCGACATCACGGACGCCATGATTCTGCATCGCTTGTTGGCAGCCCTGTTTGACAACGGGGTGGGTTTTGTCACCACCTCCAACTTCAAACCGAATGACTTGTATCCGAATGGCTTGCACCGTGACCGCATTCTTCCAGCGATTGCCTTGCTGAATCAGAATCTTGAAGTCATCAATGTAGATAACGGAACCGATTAC
>JAZKHK010000015.1:18177-54052 GCA_040385425.1 Pseudomonadota bacterium
AGCTCTACCATGTGCCGCTCGGTTCTGCCGCTGACGAGGCAATGCGCGATGCCTTTAACCGCTTGGCTGAAACGCAGGATGAAGACCCGATTTTGCATATCGAGGCCCGCGAGATCCGGTCGCGCCGTAAAGCCGGTGGCATGGTGTGGTTTGACTTCAAGACACTTTGTGGCGGACCACGTTCCCAAAACGACTATCTTGAAATTGCGACGCAATTCCATACGGTTTTGTTGAGTGATGTCCCCTATATGCCTGTGCGCATGGCGTCTGAAGCGCGACGTTTTACCTGGCTGGTGGATGTGCTTTATGACCGGCGCGTCAAGTTGATCGTGTCGGCAGCCGTGCCCGCGCACGAGCTGTACACCGAAGGTCCTTTGGCCCACGAGTTTCCCAGGACGGTTTCGCGGCTCAATGAAATGCAGTCGAGTGAGTTCCTGGCCCTGGATCGTCGTATTGTTGACACCCGGTTGACATGAAAAAACTTTTTTCAATACCTGCGTTGCTACTGTGCATGGTCTGCGCCTTCGCCCAATCCGCAAACACGGATCCAATCCTTCCTGTGTCGGTTGATTTCGAGGGTGAGCGCTCCCGCATTCTGGCTGAGCGCTCGCGTGAAGAGGCGCGTTATCAAACAGAAGAGGCAGCTTGTTACGCCCGGTTTGCCGTAACAGACTGCATTCGCAAACTTCGGGTGCAACGGCGGGAAGTGCTTGATAAGCTCCGTCGGCGGGAGGTCGTGCTGAACGATGCTGAACGCCGGCAAAAGGCGTGGGAGCAAATGGAGGCGATCAAGGAAAGGTCTTCTCCCCAACGGCTAGAGGAAGGGGCCTTGAAGCGCCGTGACGCCCGTGCGGCTCAGCAAGAGCGTGAACAGCGAGCCGCTCAGAAAAAGGCAGATGCCTTGAAAGCAAAGTCTGACTCTGCGGTCAAGAACCCCGGGAAAACGTTTGAACCGGGGCGTTCTGCAGACGATATATCGAGAGAGCGGCAGCAATACAACGACAAACTGAAAGAAGCGCAGGAGCACCGGCTTGACCGCGAGAAAGACAATGCCGAGAAGTCCAAATCATCTTCAAAACCCTTGCCAGCAGCACACTGATACCGTAGCGCTCAGTGTGCTCGACAATCAAGGAGCAAAGATTACGAGCCCAGAGGCTCCAGTTTGACCACCACCAATGACAGATTGTCCCCGCCGCCATGTGCGCGCGATCGGGCTTTTTCGATCAGAAACTCGGTGGCTTCCCGTGCAGACAGGTTGGAGAGGACGGAGCCGATTTCGGGGGTGTTGAAGTAATGCCAGACGCCATCGCTACAGGCCATTAAAACGTCGCCAGCACGTAGCTGGGAGATGAGGTGCGTCGCCACTGGTGGCTCATCCTCCGTTCCCAGGCATCCCATCAGAATATTGGATTGTGGGTGAACGTTGGCTTGCTCTTCGGTGATTTCTCCCCGGTCAACCAGCACCTGAACGTAGGAGTGATCCATGGTGCGCTTGATGAACTTATTTCCGAAAAAATGATAAATCCGCGAATCACCGGCGTGGGCCCAATGGCAATCGCCCCCAGGATTGATCAGAAATGCGGCCACCGTGCTGTGGGGTTCTTCTTCAGCTGAAATGGCCGTCAATTTAATGACGGTATGCGCTTCATGTACCAGTTGCTTCAGGATGGCTGCTGCATCATCTGATTCTGGTGAATAGCGCTCAAACAGTTGCTTGGCCGTCATCATGACCTGATCAGAAGCTTTGCGTCCGCCACTGCGCCCGCCCATGCCATCTGCGAGTACGGCCAGCAGACATCCGCTAACTCGCGAGTGACTCAGCAAAATAACCTGATCTTGTTGATAGTCACGATCACCCTTGTGGATGCCGGTTGATGCGGTGAGTCGGTAGCCTTTGGACATAATTTATCGCTTGAAAGCGAAGACCCTGGTAAATGCGTTTTAACGCCGTATTATCGAGCCAACTCAAGACTAAACCAGTCGATCCATTGCGGTAATTACCCTTGCTGATATTTTGAATTCCAATTTGCATTTTCCCGAACGTCAACTGATCGAACTGCGTATTCAGCATGCGGATCTTGATGCCATGATTGACCGTACCAGTGAAGTGAGCCCGCTCGATGAAATGTTGATGCGGCGACTGAAGAAAAGACGTCTTGGCTTGCGCGATGAGATCACTCGAATTGAGAATAACTTGACGCCTGATCGCTCCGCCTGACACATGGGTTTGCAGGATTTTGTTCGGGAGACGTTCGCTCAGGATGGCTTGTTGTCGCGAACTGTTGAAGAGTTCACCCCCAGAGTGGGGCAGACCGACATGGCAATCGCGATTGCACGTGTCATTGAAGAGGGTGGGGTACTTGTTGTCGAAGCGGGTACCGGTATTGGTAAAACCTTTTCTTATCTTGTACCGGCTTTGTCAAGTGGAAATCGTGTCTTGATTTCTACCGCCACCAAAACACTGCAAGATCAGTTGTTCGGGCGTGATCTTCCGCATTTGATCACCGCATTGGATCTGCCGATACGCACCGCCCTGCTCAAAGGCCGTGGTAGTTATGTGTGCCTTCACCGATTGGCGGCGGCCCGGCAAAATTGTGATCTTCCAGATCGCGTGGCCGCTCTATCTTTAGCCAAAATTGAAGCGTGGGCTCAAATCACACTGACTGGCGACTTGGCAGAGTTGCCTGGCCTTGACGAGCGCTCCCCCGTGATTCCGTTTGTGACGTCTTCGCGTGACAATTGTCTGGGGTCGTCATGTCCGGAGTTTCGGAATTGCCATGTCAATCAGGCCCGTCAGAAGGCGTTGGCCGCTGATGTTGTCGTCATCAATCATCATTTATTTTTTGCTGACCTGGCCGTGCGTGAATCAGGCATGACCGAGTTGTTGCCTTCGGTGCAAACGGTTATTTTTGATGAGGCGCATCAACTCAATGAAACGGGTATTCAGTTTCTAGGCCAACAATTGACCACGGGGCAGCTTTTGGACTTTGCCCGTGATCTGCTCGCAAGCGGTTTGCAGCATGCTCGCGGTTTGCTCGACTGGTCCACATTGGCATCGGATACCGAGCACGCTGCCCGTGATTTGAGGATGGTTGTGGGTAAAGCCCATCCAGGTACCAAGCTGCGGTGGACCGAGGTAGCACCTGAGCAGGTGAATCCGTCTGAATGGAAAAATGCCTTGGCAGAACTTCATGCTGCCTGTGACCGGGCCATGCGGGCATTGAATACGGTCAGTGAAATCGATCCTGACCTCGTGCGTTTGAGCGAGCGAGTCGGTAGTTTTATCGAACGGCTTGAAATTTTTTCGAATGTCTGTGCCCTTGACTCGGTACGCTGGCTTGATGTGGGAATGCATTTGAGACTGCTGGAATCACCGCTTGATATTGCAGAAACGGTAAGAACACGGCTCCTCGCACCGATGCAAAAAGACGGGTTACAACAGTCGTGGATATTTACTTCAGCCACTTTGGGAGATGATGCCAAACTACGGTGGTTTACCGAGCCTTGCGGGCTCGATGAGGCAAAAATTCTAAAAGTTGGCAGTCCCTTTGACTATTCCACGCAAGCCGCTGTTTATGTGCCGCAGCATTTTCCAAAGCCGGGTGACGCGGTTCATAGCACGCAGATTGCAGATTTTGTTGCCAAAAACGCCCCTGCGATTGGGGGGCGGACCCTCGTTCTGACGACGACGCTACGTGCTTTGCAAGTCATTAGCATGGCATTGCAGCAGCATTTCTTAGATTCAAAAGTGCTTGAGATTCTGGTTCAAGGACAAAAAACAAAGCGCGAGTTAATAGAGCGATTTCGCCAGGGTAATCAGCACGGAGGCGCTGGTTGCATTCTGGTGGCTTCAGCTTCTTTTTGGGAAGGGGTGGATGTACCCGGTGATGCATTACAGCTGGTCGTCATTGACAAGCTTCCTTTCCCTCCCCCCAGCGATCCGATGGTAGAGGCGCGCTCCAAACGCCTAGAGGCGGCTGGACGTCGTGTATTCAATTCTTACTTTATTCCCGAAGCGGCCATTGCCCTTAAACAAGGGGCGGGCCGGTTGATTCGGCGCGAGTCAGACCGTGGGATCTTGGTCATTTGCGATACGCGATTAACCGTTATGGGTTATGGCCGACGCTTGATGGCAGCCTTACCGCCCATGCGGAAAATCAACTCTGAAGAGGAGTTGATGGCGGCACTTGACTCGCTTACCAGACCTTCCACCAAGGATCTGAACTGGCTTTGAATCCACGGGTCAGGAACTCACTTTGGGGATAGTTTTTCTCAAGTACCCGTTTTGTATCATCCCGCAACTGTGTCATGCCCAGCGCATCGTACGATTTGACGATGATGAACAGCGCCTCTTCAAGGGCTGGCATGCCTTGATAGTCAGATATAACGACCTGCGCCCGGTTGATAGCGGCCACGTAGGCACCTCGACCAAAGTAATAACGTGCAACATGCACCTCATACTGGGCCAGAGAGTTGACAATGTAGGTTATTCGCAGGCTGGCATCTGGCGCATAACGGGATGCAGGAAAGCGGGTAACCAATTCATTGAAGGACTCAAATGATTCTTTGGCCGCTTTTTGATCTCGTTCTGCCAAATCCTGGCGGGTTATAGCGGAGAACATACCCAAGTCGTCATTGAAGTTAATGATGCCCTTGAGATACAAAGCGTAATCCAGTGCCGGACTGGCCGGGTGCAGCTTCATGAAGCGGTCAAGCGTTGCAATGGCTTGCGCGGCCTCTCCCGATTTGTATTGGGCGTAGGCCTTGTCGATTTGGGCCTGTTGAGCCAAAGGAGTTCCGGCGGCGCGACCCTCCAGCTTCTCAAAAAGAGTCACGGCTTTGTCATAAGCGCCGGCACTCAATTCATCTTTGGCTTCTGCATAAATTTTATTTGGACTCCAATCCGCAGTCTTGTCCACAGGCGTGGATGAACACCCTGCCAACAGCATTGCTGTTCCTGCCAGCGACCAGGCGCAGACAACCGATAATTTGGCTAGAAGCATGAGGGACAACTTTCTTGAAAAATACCGATTTGATTATATCGAGCGAGCTCAATGGCGAAGATATGGAAGACCGGGGCGATACCGGGGCAGATGTCGAGTTCCGAAACCTGGTTTTTGGCGAGGCTCAGCATGGTCAGCGTCTTGACCGCGCACTGGTTGAGCTGGTGCCAGAGTTTTCTCGCAGTTATTTGCAGCAATTGATTGATTTGAACGGTGTCACGGTCAATGGAAAGGTGGTCCGTAAATCATCAACTCGCGTCAAGGCCGCAGACACAGGCGTCATTGAATTACGCCCGACACCGCAAAGCCAGGCGTTCAAGCCGGAAGTCATGGCGCTGAACTTGGTGTACGAAGATGAGCACCTCATGGTGATCAACAAGCCGGCCGGGCTGGTCGTTCATCCGGCTCCCGGTAATTGGAGTGGCACTTTGTTGAACGGCTTGCTGGCTCATGATGCAGCAGCCATGAATTTGCCACGTGCCGGTATTGTTCATCGCCTGGATAAAGATACCAGTGGCTTAATGGTGGTAGCCCGGACCCGTGCCGTGATGGATGCATTGATTCGAATGATCGCAGCGCGTGAGGTTAGTCGTCAGTACATTGCCCTGGCGCATCGACCCTGGGTTGGTGCCCGTATGCGCGAAGTTAATGCACCAATGGGGCGGGACCCTCGTAATCGCTTGCGAATGGCGGTGGTTGATATGACTAAAAATCCTGGAAAGTTGGCCAGGACCGATATTGAGCTTTTTGAAAATGGCGATCACGGATGTCTGGTTCGGTGTACTTTGCATACGGGTCGTACCCACCAGATTCGGGTCCACATGGCATCAATAGCCCATCCACTTGTCGCGGATGAACTTTATGGTGGTATTGCGGCTGCAGGCATGCGGCGACAGGCTCTGCATGCTTGTCGTCTCGCTTTTAACCATCCCGTGACCCAGCAATCCATGGTTTTTCAGGCTGCCTTGCCAGAAGATTTGAGGCAAGCGGTGAATCAATGGGGCCTACGTTACAATCAGATCGAATAGCTTCAAAAACTAGCGCCCCCGGCAGGCAACCGCGGGCAAGCGCTGCAGATTTTTCAATCTGCCTGCTGCGCCCCATTGAATCTGACTGACTTTGCACCTTCAGGGTGCCTTTCCCGGAACCGCAATACCATGAATACGGCAGATGCCAAGCGCGTACTAGAGACCGCCTTGATTTGCTCACAACAGCCCATGCAGGTACGTGATATGCGTGCGCTTTTTGACGACGAGTTAGGCATTGATACGCTCAAAGTCTTGCTGCAAGAACTTCAACAGGATTGGACGCAACGTGGTATCGAGTTGGTTAGTGTCGCCACTGGCTGGCGCTTTCAAAGCCGACCTGAAATGAGGCCGTTTCTTGATCGATTGCACCCGGAAAAGCCACCACGCTACACGCGCGCAACTTTGGAAACGCTGGCAATCATTGCTTATCGTCAACCTGTAACGCGCGGCGATATAGAAGATATACGAGGTGTGACGGTTAACTCTCTGCTCCTCAAACAACTGGAAGACAGGGGTTGGATCGAGGTTATTGGTCATCGTGAAACCATTGGGCGCCCGGCGCTTTTTGCAACGACCAAACATTTTCTAGATGATCTAGGGCTTCAGTCCCTGGATCAATTGCCAATGCTGGATTCGGCAGCACTGCTGGTCGGCGCCATGGAGGCGCTTAGCGCTCGCGAATCGACTGCCCAGGTTGAGCTGGATATGTCACCCGCTATTGACCTTGCTGTACATGATTCCGGCAGTGTGGCAGATACAGTTCAAACTGGTCAACCCAGTTCTGAGCATAATTATTATTCTTGATGGGGACTTAACCATGACCGAAAACAATACCGACCAACCTGAAGCAGAAAAACTGATGGAGCCTATCCAGGTGGGTAATCGCTTTGATGATGTGGTGTCAGGCCAATTTGACGCGGATGAAGAACGCGTTGACGTGGTAGTCCCTGGCAAACGGGTGCTAGCGCCTTTGGCAGAAACTCCCAAATTGCATAAGGTTCTGGCGCAGGCAGGTATGGGGTCGCGACTGGAAATGGAGCAGTTGATTCTGGAGGGGCGAATCACGGTTAACAATGAGCCTGCTCATATTGGGCAGAGGGTTCAATTTGGTGATCACGTCAAAGTCAATGGCAAGCCGATCAGGTTTCGGATTGATGCGCCACCTGCACGGGTCATTGCTTATCACAAGCCTGTTGGTGAGGTTGTGACGCATGACGATCCACAGAATCGTCCTACCGTCTTTCGCAGACTTCCCAAGCTATTTCAAGGTAAATGGCAATCAGTAGGGAGGCTCGATCTCAATACCGAAGGTCTGCTGCTGTTTACCAGTTCGGGTGAGTTGGCCAATAATTTGATGCACCCCCGATTTGGTCTGGAGCGCGAGTATGCCGTGCGTGTGCTGGGTGCCTTGAATAAGGATGAGAAGCAAAGGCTGCTTGACGGTGTCAAGCTGGATGATGGTGTAGCTCAATTTGGATCAATTGAGGCGGGTGGAGGCGAAGGCTCAAACTGCTGGTATCGCGTCACGATATCCGAAGGGCGTAATCGTGAGGTTCGCCGCATGTTTGAGGCTGTAGGGCATGCAGTGAGTCGCCTGATCCGAATTCGATATGGCGCCATGGTGTTGCCTCGGGGGCTCAAGCGTGGTGCATGGATGGAGTTGGATGAGGGCGATATCAAATCATTGGTGCAGGCTGCTGGGTCTCGAAGTTCCCGTGAACCCGGAGAGGAGGGTGTGTCTGGTGACGCTGGGGTGCCTAGGCGTGAAGGTGCCGATCAAAATCCCGGTTCTCGTAATCCCCGCCGCGGTGTTCGAGGCAGTGGACCGCGCAGTTCGGGCGGTGGTCAGCGTAATGCATCCGCAGGTGGTGCGAAAAATGGCGGTCAAAATCTTTCGACGGGCGCCAGTCAAGGTCGAAAAAATCGGGCAGAGCCTGGAACTCGACAAGGTGGCGCTAGCCAGCCGGATCCGATGAAAACTGCTTTTGGTTATATTGGTGCTGACAGCTTCACCCGTCAACGGCAGGATCAAGGTCAGCAGCGCGGGGGAGGCGGGCAGCGGCGAGGCGGGCGGAGTCGTTAGCTTTTTGCGCCTCTATTTTTAATAAAATTACAAGTAGAGCTTGACGCGGAATTTTTCATCTCAATTAAATATTCCCTGCATACAGGTTAAAATTCAAGGCTTTGCCCGGTGGGCAAAAGTTAAATTTCAAGTTCAGGAAAACACATGACTATCGAACGCACTCTCTCCATCATCAAGCCCGATGCGGTTGCCAAAAACGTTATTGGCCAAATTTATGCTCGTTTTGAGGCTGCTGGTCTGAAAGTGGTCGCAGCCAAGATGGTTCATTTGTCGCGCGGTGAGGCGGAGTCTTTTTACTCAGCCCACAAAGAGCGTTCCTTTTTTAAGGATCTCGTCGATTTCATGGTCTCTGGCCCTGTCATGATTCAGGCGCTTGAAGGTGAGAATGCTGTATTGAAGCATCGCGACCTCATGGGTGCGACCGATCCGAAAAAAGCTGCTCCCGGCACCATTCGTGCTGACTTTGCAGACAGTATTGATGCCAATGCTGTTCATGGATCTGATGCTGTTGATGCTGCTGCCGTGGAAGTGAGTTTCTTCTTTCCCGGCATGAACGTGTATTCCCGATAGTTCATGAGATGACGGTCAATCTACTCGATTACGACCTCGAGGGTTTGGCCGTTTTTTGTGGGCGGCTCGGAGAAAAGCGCTACCGCGCCGTTCAGTTGTTTCGTTGGATTCATCAAAAAGGGGTTTCCAATTTTGATGAAATGAGCGATCTTGCGAAGTCATTCCGCGAGAAATTGAAAGTTGTCGCGCATGTGAAATCGTTGGATGTGATTTCAGAACACATTTCTTCCGATGGCACTATCAAATGGCTATTTGATGTTGGTGGCGGTGATGCCGTTGAGGCCGTTTTTATACCTGAAGAGGATCGGGGAACTCTTTGTATTTCCTCGCAAGCAGGTTGCGCTGTTGGGTGTCGATTTTGCTCCACGGGCCATCAGGGGTTTAGTCGTAACTTGAAAACAGGTGAGATTGTTGCCCAGTTGTGGTTTGCCGAGCATTTTTTGCGCGAGCATTTGCACCGTAATGAGCGCGTCATCTCCAATGTGGTCATGATGGGAATGGGTGAGCCTCTTCAGAATTATTCTGAATTGTTGCCAGCACTGCGCGTCATGTTGGATGACCATGGGTATGGGTTATCGCGTCGGCGTGTGACGGTGTCTACGTCCGGTGTTGTCCCCATGATTGATCGCCTTGCCCAGGATTGTCCTGTTGCTTTGGCCGTGTCTTTACATGCGCCAGAAGATTCTTTGCGGGATAACTTGGTGCCGCTGAATAAAAAATATCCGATTGCTGAGTTGTTGGATGCCTGCAATCGTTATTTGGCGCATGCGCCAAGAGACTTTATTACTTTTGAATATTGCATGCTCGATGGTGTTAACGATCAGGCGGAGCATGCCAATCAATTGGTCAGTCTGGTCCGTCGGTATTCAAGCGGCGGTGTCTGGTGTAAATTCAATTTGATTCCTTTTAACCCGTTCCCTGCCTCTGGTTTGATTCGGTCTACGCCAGAGCAAGTCAAGGTTTTTGCCAAGATTTTGAGCGATGCTGGGATTGTCACGACGATACGCAAGACCCGTGGCGATGATATTGATGCTGCTTGCGGTCAACTGGCGGGTGATGTTAAAGATCGTACGGGTATCAGTCAGCGAATCGAACGCCAACGTACGGTAATGCTTAAACCGCTTGCTGCGTATAACAAGCAAGTCAAGGAGACATGACGCATGAATATGAATGCAGCAGGATGGTTGAAAATTAGTCGGTGGCTATTCTGTGCTTGCCTGCTCGCTTCTGGTTTGCTCAGTATTTCCGGGTGCGCATCCAGAGGTGGACCAGAGAGTAATGGTGCCGAGATGGTGACTGATTCTGATGAACCCGAAGCCCGCAAGCGTGCTCGTATTAGACTGGAACTGGCGGTTAATTATTTTGAGCACGGCCAAACCACCATTGCGCTGGATGAGCTCAAACAGTCGATTGCTGCAGACCCCACGTATGGTGAAGCTTACAGTTTGCGCGGTTTGATTTACATGCGCCTAAATGATTTTCGATTTGCAGAAGAGAGCTTTAAACGGGCACTGAGCATCAGTCCGCGTGACTCGAACGTCATGCACAACCTTGGCTGGTTATTGTGTCAACAAGGACGATATCCCGAAGCCCAGCAGTATTTTTCTCAAGCGCTTTCAAACCCTCAATATGGAGAGCGTGCCAAGACGTTTAGAGCTCAAGGCTTGTGTCAGATCAGAGCGGGGCTCCGGGAGGATGCTGAAGCCAGTCTTTTGAAGTCGTATGAGTTTGACGCGGGTAATCCCGTCACCGCGTATAACTTGGCTACTTTGCTTTTTCAGCGTGGCGAATTTGTCCGCGCACAGTTCTATGTACGTCGGTTGAATAACAGTGAATTGGCGAATGTCGAGTCACTTTGGCTTGGTGTCAGAGTTGAACGACGGATGGAAAACCGTGATGCCATGCAACAACTGGGAGCTCAATTGGTAAAACGTTTTCCGCAATCACGTGAGGCTGGAGCTTATCAAAAAGGTGCTTTCGATGAGTGAAAATACCTTGCCCGTTTCTGAAGAAATAGACCTCTCGCAACCATCAATTCCGCAGATATCCGGTGGCGCGCTGTTGAAAAAAGCGCGCGAAGCGGAAGGCTTGCATATAGCTGCCCTGGCTGTGTTATTAAAAGTTTCTGTTAAAAAATTGGAAGCACTTGAGGCCGATCGATTCGACTTGCTACCAGATACCGTTTTTGTTCGTGCTCTTGCTGCAAGCATTTGTCGTACGCTGAAAGTTGATCCTACTTCCATTTTGGAGAAGTTGCCTCATACGACAGCGCAACAGTTGAAAACAGACGAGTCGGGAATCAATACACCGTTTCGCACATCCGGGGGAGAATTTGGTTTGCCATTCTGGCATCAGCTTTCCAAGCCCTTTGTTCTAGCCGTATTGGCGCTTTTAATCGGCGTAGTTGTCATTGTTTTTTTCCCCATTACGCAGAAAACTGAAGTTGTTAAGGTTTCGAACGCTGATTCAGATGCGGTTGTTTCCTCTTCATTGGCTTCTACTCCATCTCCCATAACAACTGAAAATTTTCCTGCTGCCGAGACCGCAGCAACAGTTCGGTCTTCCAGTTTGCCTTCTCCAAGTTTGGAGACTCCTTTGGCAATTATTCCAGCACCTGTTGCATCTTCTGCATCACTGCCAGAAGTTGTATTGAATACGCCATCCTCAGTCGTGGCGGGTTCTGGCGTAGCGACTGGTTTGGTTGTCTTTAAAGCCCATGGCGTCTCCTGGGTTGAAGTCGTCGATGCCGGTAAAGTAGTTCAACTGCGCAAGACCATGACGAATGGAGAAGTCGTTGGTGCATCAGGTGCGATGCCTCTGGCGGTCGTGGTGGGCCGGGCTGATACCACTGAGGTTCAAGTGCGTGGGAAACCGTTCGATCTGGTCAGCATTGCAAAAGATAACGTAGCTCGTTTTGAGGTGAAATAGTGACGTCTTCTTTACCGATTCAATCTGCAGCACCTTTGGCTCGACGCTCACGACAAGCTCGTGTTGTATGGGGTGGGCGAGTTGTTACTGTCGGTGGCGATGCGCCGGTTCGTATTCAGTCCATGACTAATACAGACACGGTTGATGTCATCGGTACGGCTATCCAAGTCAAGGAATTGGCACTTGCTGGCTCTGAAATGGTTCGCCTGACGGTCAATACGCCGGAGGCGGCTCAAGCTGTTCCATATGTTCGGGAGCAGCTTGACCGAATGGGGATTGATGTTCCCTTGATTGGCGATTTTCATTACAACGGTCATCGCTTGCTGACTGATTTTCCAGAGTGCGCGCAAGCCTTGTCCAAATATCGGATCAACCCAGGCAATGTGGGCAAGGGCGATAAGCGCGACAGGCAATTTGGATTGATGATTGAAGCTGCAATGCGATGGGATAAACCCGTTCGTATCGGTGTGAACTGGGGAAGTCTTGATCAGGAGTTGTTGGCCAATCTGATGGATCAGAATAGTCGCCGTCCCCAGCCTTGGGATGCGAAGCCGGTCATGTATGAAGCTTTAATTACTTCAGCCATTGAGTCAGCGCGCCTAGCTGCAGAAATGGGCATGAATGAAAGTCAGATTATTCTTTCATGCAAAGTCAGTGGTGTTCAGGATTTGATTGCTGTTTACCGTGAACTGGCAAAACGCTGCGACTATCCGCTTCATTTAGGTTTGACCGAAGCTGGGATGGGTACAAAAGGTGCCGTTGCCTCGGCGACAGCACTTTCTATCCTGCTGCAGGAAGGTATTGGGGACACCATTCGCGTGTCTTTAACACCCCAGCCAGGTGAAAGTCGAGCCCAGGAAGTAGTGATTGCCTGTGAAATTTTGCAGGCACTGGAACTCAGATCATTTGTTCCCAGTGTCACGGCCTGTCCAGGCTGTGGCCGTACTACCAGTACGACCTTCCAGGAACTGACCAAGCAAATTGAAGATTACTTGCGGGCACAAATGCCAATCTGGCGCGAAAGATATCCAGGTGTCGAAAAAATGAAGGTGGCAGTCATGGGGTGCATTGTGAATGGACCCGGCGAAAGCAAGCATGCAGATATTGGAATTAGTTTGCCTGGGACCGGTGAGGCACCCGCCGCGCCGGTTTTTATTGATGGCGAAAAACGTTTGACCTTGCGTGGCGACACGATTGCGCAAGAGTTCCAGAAGATTGTTGAAAATTATGTTGAAAAGCGTTTTGGCACCCAAGTAACCGCTACGACGTTTGAGTGAAATTATGAGTGAAAAAGAAATTGCAGCCAAGTCAGAAAAGCTGACTGGCGTCAAGGGGATGAATGATGTACTGCCTCCAGAATCGGCAGCTGTTGAATGGCTCGAGGAGAAAGTACGCTCCTTGATGGCACGTTATGCCTACCGAAATATTCGCACGCCCATTGTTGAGCGCACCCCGCTATTCATTCGTGGGTTGGGAGAAGTGACGGATATTGTCGAAAAAGAGATGTATTCTTTTGAAGACCGACTGAACGGAGACCCTCTAACGCTTCGCCCTGAAGCTACGGCCGGTGTGGTGAGGGCGGTTGTAGAGCACTCCATGTTGTATGACGGTGGCAAACGTCTTTACTACATGGGTCCGATGTTTCGTCACGAGCGACCTCAGCGTGGACGTTATCGACAGTTTGACCAGATCGGCGCTGAAGCACTCGGTTTTGGCGGAGCTGAAGTTGATGCAGAGTTAATTCTGCTAGCCGTTGCGCTGTGGAAAGAGTTGGGATTGACGGATGTTCGACTTGAACTCAACAGTCTGGGGCAACCTGAGGAACGCTTGAAACATCGACAAGCTTTGATTTCTCATTTTGAGCAACACACGGACGTGCTTGATGACGATGCCAAACGTCGTTTGTACAGCAACCCTCTTCGAATTTTGGACACTAAAAATCCAGCGATGAAATCCGTAGTTGAAGCGGCTCCCAGGCCTCTTGATTATTTGGGAGAGGCATCGTTGACGCACTTCAATACTTTGAAAACGATCTTGGATGCCAATGAAGTGATGTACACCGTGAATCCGCGACTGGTGCGCGGCATGGACTATTACAACCTGACAGTATTTGAATTCACCACAGATCGTCTTGGTTCGCAAGGCACGGTCTGTGCTGGCGGTCGGTATGATTATTTGATAGAACAGTTAGGGGGCAAGCCTGCGCCTGCCGTCGGATGGGCTCTGGGGATAGACCGGGTGTTGGAGCTCGTCAGGGAGCAGGGTTTGGGGGCGGTTGGACCAAAGCTGGATGCTTATGCGATCGTGCCTGATGCATCTGCGTTGCCCTTGGTTCTGCAAGCACTTCAAGCGCTCAGGACAGCAGGCGTGAGTGTTCTGATGCACACGAGCTCTGGTGAAGCCATGGGTAGTATGAAATCTCAATTCAAACGAGCGGATAGCAGTGGGGCTCATTACGCCCTTATTTTTGGTGCAGACGAAGTCGCCAAAAATTCGGTTACTGTCAAATCTTTGCGTGATGGCAATGGTGCGCAAACGACTCAAACACTGTCAGATATTGTTGAATGGGCGTCCACCCTACAATCGCGAACTTAATTTTAAACATTCACATGGCAAATCATCTAGATCTTGAAGAACAAGAACAACTTGACCAACTCAAGCATTTTTGGAAGCAGTATGGAAACTCCATTAGCTGGGCTTTGATCCTGGTATTAGGCGCATTCGCCAGTTGGAACTTTTACCAGTATTACCAGCGCAGCCAAGCAGTGCAGGCGTCAGCCATGTACGACGAAGTGGAGCGGGTTGTGAAGTCGGCCGATACGGCAAAGATGGACCGCGCTTTTGCTGATATGAAAGATCGTTTTGCATCAACCACATATGCCCAACAAGCGGCACTTCTGGTTGCCAAGCAGTACTACAGTGTCGGTAATGTCGAGGCGACCAAGGCCGCTTTGAGTTGGGTTGCTGACAAGTCCTCTGATTCTGGATACCAGGCGATTGCAAAGTTGCGCTTGGCAGGCGTCTTGACGGAGTCCAAGGCCTTTGATGAAGCTTTGAAGCAGTTAAGCGGATCATTTCCTGCTTCCTTCGATGCCCTGGTGGCGGATCGCAAAGGTGACATTTTTCTGTTGCAAGGCAAAAAAGCTGAAGCTGTTTCTGAGTATCAAAAAGCGTATAAAAATTTTGAAGAGCGAACAGAATATCGGCGGTTGGTGGAAGTTAAATTAAATTCGCTTGGTATTGATCCAAGCAAGCCCGCAGCCGATTCTTTGGCGCAGGAAGGGAAAAAGTGAAGTCTTATTTTCTATTAAAAGCGGCCACCAAGGTGGCCCTTGTTTTTACTGTCTTCGGTTTCGTCGCGGCCTGTTCCAGCGGGCCAGAGAAGCACAAGCCCGCCGAACTGGCCCCCAACGTGGGTTTGCTGGGCGTCCATTTGGCGTGGAGCGCAAAAATTGGTTCAATCGACTTTCCTCTCGATGTCAAAGTAAACGGCAATACTGTTGCTGTTGCCAGTTCAGACGGTGTGGTTGGATTGTTTGATGCCATAACAGGGGCAGAGGTATGGCGTACCCATGTGGGCACCCAAATTGCTGCCGGGGTCGGAAGCGATGGGCGCTTGGCTACCGTGGTGACTCGTGAAAATGAATTGATTGCACTGGATACCGGGCGGGAGTTGTGGCGCCAAAAATTGCAGGCGCAGGGTTTCACTGCGCCATTGGTAGCGGGAGGGCGTGTATTTGTGCTCGCTGCCGACCGTTCGGTAACGGCATTTGATGCCCAGTCAGGACGCAAACTCTGGAACCAGCAGCGCCCCGGTGAGTCCCTGGTGCTTCGTCAGGCGGGTGTTTTGCTCGCGGTCGGGGATACGCTCGTGGCAGGGTTGTCCGGACGTCTCGTTGGTCTCAATCCATCAAATGGATCTATCCGCTGGGAGTCTCCCATTGCGTCACCTCGTGGCACGAATGATATTGAGCGTCTGGTTGATCTTGTCGGACGTGTCAGCCGCGAAGGTGATGGGGTTTGTGCACGAGCATTTCAGGCCGCGGTAGGTTGTGTTGATGCAGCACGCGGTACTTTGCTGTGGAGCAAGCCTGCAACTGGTTCTGTTGGGGTTCATGGCGATGAAAAATATGTGTTTGGGGTTGAGAGTGATGGATCAATCATGGCCTGGCGACGTACAGACGGAGAGCGAGTATGGGTGTCTGAGCGTTTACGCTACCGTAATCTGACCGCCCCTCTGGTCATCGGCCGTTCTATTGCGGTAGGGGATGACACCGGTCTTGTTCATTTGTTATCTCGTGAAGATGGAGCAGCTCTCACACGAGTTGCCACCGATGGTTCGGCGGTAGTTGCTGCCCCTGTCTTGGCTGGCGGAACGCTGGTTGTTGTCACCCGAAGTGGTGGTGTTTTCGGCTTCAAGCCTGAGTAAGTGTTGGACGCTATTTAATGAAACCTGTTTTAGCCCTTGTCGGTCGCCCCAATGTTGGCAAATCGACGCTTTTTAATCGGCTAACCAAGTCTCGAGATGCCATCGTGGCTGATTACGCCGGTCTAACCCGTGACCGTCATTACGGCAATGGTAAACAGGGCAAACATGAGTTCATTGCCATTGACACAGGGGGATTTGAGCCGGATGCGACCAGTGGCATTTTCAAAGAAATGGCAAAGCAGACTCGTCAAGCCGTGGCCGAAGCTGATGTCGTCATCTTTGTAGTGGATGCCCGGGAAGGCATTTCTGCCCAGGATCATGAGATTGCTAAATACTTGCGTCGCCTGGGTAAGCCTTGTGTGTTGGCTGCGAACAAGTCCGAAGGCATGCTTGCGGGTGCGCAACTGGTTGAGTTTTTTGAGCTCGGTCTGGGGGTTGTTCACCCGGTGTCCGCAGCGCATGGACAAGGTATTCACACGCTGGTTGAGTTGGCCTTGGCGCCACTTCATCTGGCGGAACCTGATGAGGGGGCTGAGGAGCGGGAACCTGGCGTTATCAAACTGGCGGTTGCTGGTCGCCCGAATGTTGGCAAGTCAACACTGATTAATACTTGGCTGGGCGAAGAGCGCTTGGTTGCCTTTGATTTGCCGGGAACGACCCGGGACGCGATTTCTGTGCCGTTTGAACGCAATGGTCAAAAATTTGAGTTGGTTGATACAGCCGGACTGCGTCGCAGGGGGAAGATATTCGAGGCGATCGAGAAGTTCTCGGTAGTCAAGACCTTGCAGGCCATTGAGTCCTCTAATGTGGTGTTATTGCTGATTGATGCAACCCAAGGCGTCACGGACCAAGATGCTCACATTGCTGGCTATATTCTTGAAAATGGCCGTGCGGTGGTGCTCGCTGTCAATAAATGGGATGCCGTTGATGAGTACCAGCGTGAGCTCGTCAAACGTTCGATTGAAACTCGTTTGCCATTCTTGAAGTTTGCGACCATGCACTTGATATCGGCGACGAAGAGGCAAGGCTTGGGACCGCTTTGGGCTTCTATTGCGCAAGCATACAAAGCTGCCAACTGCAAGATGTCAACGCCTGTCTTGACCCGATTGCTTCTGGAGGCTGTTCAGTTTCAGAGTCCCAAACGATCAGGTATGTTCCGCCCTAAATTGCGTTATGCCCACCAAGGTGGAATGAACCCCCCTGTCATCATCATTCACGGAAACTCGCTGGAACACGTGACGGATGCGTACAAACGTTTTCTGGAAGGACGTTTTCGCAAGGAGTTTGATCTGGTGGGTACGCCTATGCGCATTGAATTTAAAACATCGAGCAATCCTTACGCTGACAAAGCTGCAGTTTGAATGCTATAGAACGCAAGTGTCGTCAACTTTATGGCGGGTTTAACTACAACCGCCTTGGAACGCCACTTTGCTGTGGTATCGTCACCGCTTCTTAATTTTTCAGAACACGGAGAATATCGTGAGCAATAAAGGCCAGTTACTTCAAGACCCATTTCTCAACGCTTTGCGTCGGGAGCATGTACCGGTCTCCATTTATTTGGTTAACGGGATCAAGCTGCAAGGTCAGATTGAATCTTTTGATCAGTATGTCGTGTTGCTTCGCAATACGGTCACACAAATGGTTTACAAGCACGCCATATCGACTATCGTGCCAGGTCGCGCTGTAAATTTTGCAACCGGTGACGGTGACGAGCCTGCAGCCGCCTGATCGCCAGTCAGCCCCGACCATCTTGGTTGGGGTTGATTTTGGACTCCCCAATTTCGACGGTGAACTCGAAGAGCTGGGTTTGCTAGCGCAGACTGCCGGTTTGAATCCGGTCGCTCGGATTACTTGCAAGCGCCGAGCGCCCGATGCAGCTTTGTTCGTTGGCAGTGGTAAAGCTGATGAAATCAAATTGCTGGCTGCACAATTGGGTGCAGTTGAAGTCTTGTTTGATCAAAGCTTGAGTCCTGCGCAGCAGCGAAACCTTGAGCGCCATCTTGAGCTGCCAGTCAATGACCGCACGCTTCTGATTCTGGAAATCTTCGGGCAAAGAGCGCGCAGCCATGAGGGCAAACTGCAGGTCGAACTGGCACGCATGCAGTACCTGAGCACGCGCCTGGTCCGCCGTTGGTCTCACCTTGAGCGCCAGAGTGGTGGCATTGGTATGCGGGGTGGCCCAGGCGAGTCGCAAATCGAGCTTGATCGCCGGATGATTGGCGACAATATCAAGAAGATCAAAGAGCGTTTGATTAAAGTAAAGCGCCAGCGACAAACTCAGCGCCGTCAGCGCGAGCGTCGCGATGCTTTCAATATTTCATTGGTCGGCTACACCAATGCTGGCAAAACAACGCTTTTCAATGCACTCGTCAAAGCGCGAGCCTATGCCGCTGATCAGTTGTTTGCCACTCTGGATACCACCACCCGCCAGCTATATTTAGGTGAAGCCGGGCGTTCGGTTTCACTGTCTGACACCGTTGGTTTCATTCGTGATCTACCGCACGGGTTGATTGATGCATTTCAGGCAACACTGCAGGAGGCTGTGGATGCTGATCTGTTGTTGCATGTCGTGGACGCTGCCAGCCCGAATTTTTTAGAGCAGATCGCCGAAGTTCAGCGCGTTTTGAAAGAAATCGGCGCAGCTGATATTCCTCAAGTGTTGGTGTTTAACAAACTTGATGCTCTTGATGCAGAGCATCGCCCCCTGCAACTGGAAGATACGTTTGATTTGTCAGGGGTTCAAACGCCAAGGCTGTTTTTGAGTGCGAAAAATAGTGAAGGCCTGCAAGCCTTGCGACATCAATTGGCGCAAATGGTTAAGGTTGAAGTTTTGCCTGCGAAAGAGGGGGACGATTTCCCTGAAGGTCGTGAGGCTGTCCCCTGATTGGGCACAATTCGGTAACGATACACAAGAGAAGACGAGATGAAACTTCATTTAAGTACCTTTCGCTGGGCTCATTTGCCAGAGCGGATCAGGGGAATGTTCAACCTGAATGATCCTCGATGGGGTCGCAGCGACGACAAAGAGGGTGATAAAACAGAGCCCGCACCAAAAGATACCAATTCACCAGCGACACCGCCCAAGAATGGCGGCGAACGTGGTCAGAAGCGGGGGCCGAATCAGGGGCCGCCCGATCTTGACGAGTTGTGGCGTGATCTCAACCGTAAATTAGGTGGTTTATTCGGCAACGTGAAAAATGCGGGTCGAGGAATGGCAGGCGGTAGCGATGGTGGCGGTAATGGTTCTGGTGGTGGGTTTCAGCCCGACATGAAGAGTGCCGGCCTGGGTGTTGGTCTGATTGTTGGCGTTGTTCTCCTGATTTGGCTCGGAACGGGATTTTTCATTGTTCAAGAGGGTCAGCAAGCGGTTATTACGCAGTTTGGTAAATACAAATCGTCGGTGGGTGCTGGTTTTAACTGGCGTCTGCCTTACCCCATCCAGCGTCATGAGTTGATTTTTGTCACCCAGATTCGTTCGGTGGATGTGGGGCGCGATACTGTCATCAAGGCCACGGGACTGCGCGAGTCCGCCATGCTGACCGAAGACGAAAACATCGTCGAGATCAAATTTGCTGTGCAATACCGTCTCAGCGATGCCAGGGCTTTTTTGTTTGAGAGTAAAAATCCCGGTGAGGCTGTAGTGCAAGCGGCAGAAACTGCCGTGCGCGAAGTGGTCGGCAAGATGCGCATGGACAGTGCCCTGTCTGAAGAGCGTGACCAGATTGCACCCCGGGTTCGTGCCTTGATGCAAAAAATCCTCGACCGCTACAAAGTGGGTATCGAAGTGGTTGGTATCAATTTGCAGCAGGGCGGCGTGCGTCCGCCCGAGCAGGTTCAGGCGGCATTTGATGATGTGCTCAAAGCTGGCCAAGAACGTGAGCGAGCCAAGAATGAAGCGCAGGCTTACGCTAATGACGTGGTGCCACGGGCCGTTGGTTCTGCTTCGCGTCTGAAAGAAGAAGCTGATGCGTACAAGTCAAAAATAGTGGCACAGGCACAAGGTGATGCCCAGCGCTTCAAATCGGTGTTGGCGGAATATCAGAAAGCACCGCAGGTCACGCGTGATCGCATGTACCTTGATTCGATGCAGCAAATTTACAGCAACGTGACCAAGGTATTGGTTGACTCCAAGCAAGGTTCCAACCTGCTGTATCTCCCACTCGACAAAATCATGCAAATGACCGGGCCGGCGGCTGTTGATGCGGCAGTAGCGCCTGCAGCGGTGCCGGCAACGCCACCGACGACATCGATACCTGACGCACGCGCACGGGATGCTTCCCGTATACGTGACCGTGATACCCGCTAGGAGCCCCGAATGAACAGGCTAGGTTTAATTTTTTCTTCTCTTTTGGTTGCTCTGGCGCTTGCCAGTTCGATGCTGTTTGTGGTCGATCAGAGGCAGTTTGGTGTGGTTTATGCCTTGGGGCAGATCAAAGAGGTCATTACCGAACCCGGTTTGAACTTCAAGCTGCCACCGCCGTTTCAGAACGTGTCTTATATTGACAAACGTCTGCTGACACTTGAAACAAGTGACACAGAACCCATGCTCACGGCTGAAAAGCAGCGCGTGGTGATTGACTGGTACGTGCGCTGGCGCATCTCTGAGCCATCGCAGTACATTCGCAACGTCGGCTTGACCGAGGCGGACGGTGCGAACCAGCTCAATCGCGTGGTGCGCAATGCGTTTCAGGAAGAAATCAACAAGCGCACGGTCAAGGAGCTTCTGTCCACCAAGCGAGAAGAAATAACTTCAGATGTCAAAGCCGAGGTGCTTGATAAAGTCAGAGGCAGCAAGCCATGGGGCGTGGACGTGGTGGATGTTCGCATTACCCGCGCGGATTATGTCGATGCCATTACCGAGTCGGTTTACCGGCGTATGGAAGCCGAACGCAAGCGCGTCGCCAATGAGTTGCGCTCAACCGGTGCGGCAGAAGGTGAAAAAATCCGAGCTGATGCGGATCGTCAACGTGAGGTGGCAGTGGCCAATGCCTATCGCGATGCTCAGAAAATCAAGGGTGAAGGCGATGCTGAAGCTGCCCGCATTTATGCTGAAGCGTTTGGCCGCGACCCCCAGTTTGCCCAGTTTTACCGCAGCCTGGATGCTTACAAAACCAGCTTCAGCAAAAAGAGCGATGTCATGGTGGTTGATCCCGCATCCTCGGAATTTTTCAAGGTATTTCGTGGCAGTGCGGCGCCTGTAGCTGGCAAAAAATAAAAAACTGAAGAAGCAAGCTTGAGCAGCGATACCTTCTGGCTGGCCTTGGCCCTCGTTTTTGTCATCGAGGGCCTGATGCCTTTTTTCTCCCCGACTGGCTGGCGCCGGATGTTTGAACAAATTCTGCAGTTGAGTGATGGGCAGCTCCGTTTTTTCGGAATGTGCAGCATATCTGCCGGTTTGATGTTGATTTGGTTTATGTTGTGAGTAATTCCGGCGCTCAAGCCCGGTAAAATCACCGTTTTAACAGCCCTCCAAAAATCACATGTCTGCTTGGGTCCTGCCGGATCACATTGCCGATGTCTTGCCGTCTGAAGCACGGCACATCGAAGAACTTCGCCGAGACTTGTTGGACATGGCACGTTGCTATGGCTACGAGTTGGTTATGCCACCTCTCTTGGAGCATCTGGAATCATTGCTGACCGGCGCTGGTAAAGCGCTTGATCTGCAAACTTTCAAACTCGTGGATCAACTTTCGGGCCGCATGATGGGCCTGCGGGCTGACAGCACGCCGCAAGTGGCCCGCATTGATGCGCACTTGTTGAATCGTCCTGGTATCACCCGCTTGTGCTATTGCGGGCCGGTATTGCACACGCGCCCCAGCGGGCCGCAAGCCACGCGCGAGCCGCTGCAGTTTGGTGCTGAAATCTATGGCCATGCCGGCCTGGAAGCGGATATTGAAACGCTGTTGCTGGCCCTGGATTGCCTCAAGGTAGCCCAAGTACAGTCGCCCAGTGTGGATATGGCCGATGCCCGCATTGTCAATGCCTTGCTCGAAGGTGTGGCGCTTGAGGGCGACATGCTGGCACAAGTGCATGCAGCGTTGGCTGGCAAAGACAGCAGCGAATTATTGGCGCTCACCAAAAATTTTCCGCTGCCTTCCCGTCAGGGCCTTTTGGCGCTGGTTCAGCTTTATGGCGATGAAAAAGTGCTTTTCGAGGCTGAGAAAGTGCTCCCGCCCTTGCCCGCTGTGCGTGAGGCGCTATCAAATTTGAAGTGGCTTGCCAGCCATCTGGCCGGCACCAACGTGACCTTCGATCTGGCTGATCTGCGCGGTTATGCCTATTACACCGGAACACGGTTTTCTATCTACGCTCAAGGCGCCAGCGATGCACTCGTGCGTGGCGGGCGCTACGACGAAGTAGGCGCTGTATTTGGTCGCAAGCGTCCTGCCACCGGTTTTAGTCTTGATATCAAAACCTTGGTGGGCGTGCTGGCAGTACGCCCCTTGCGCGCTGCCATACGCGCACCTTGGCGTGAAGCGGCTGACTTGCGCTCAGCCATAGCGTCTTTGCGTGCCCAGGGCGAGACCGTCGTCTGTGTCTTGCCGGGCCATGAGAGTGAAGTTGATGAGTTCCATTGTGATCGCGAGCTGATTCAGGTCGCGGGCCAGTGGGTCGTGAAATCCGTTTGAGAAAAATTGAAATGAATGCAACCAAAGGTCGTAACGTCGTTGTCGTAGGCACCCAGTGGGGCGATGAGGGCAAAGGCAAACTGGTCGACTGGCTCACCGAGAGTGCCCAGGGCGTCGTACGCTTTCAAGGTGGTCACAACGCCGGCCACACCCTGGTGATCAACGGCGTCAAAACGGCGCTGCATCTGATTCCCAGCGGCATCATGCGTCCAGGCGTCAAGTGCTACATCGGCAACGGTGTGGTGCTGTCGGCCGCCAAACTGTTCGAAGAAATCGAAGGGCTGGAAAAAGTCGGCATCGAACTGCGTTCACGCCTGCGCATCAGCGAGGCCTGCCCGCTGATTTTGCCGTTCCATGCGGCACTGGATGTGGCCCGCGAAGCCGCGCGCGAGAAGGGCGGCAACGCCAAAATCGGCACCACCGGTCGCGGCATTGGCCCGGCTTACGAAGACAAGATTGCGCGCCGCGCGCTGCGCGTGCAAGACCTGAAATACCCCGAGCGCTTCGCCAATAAATTGCGTGAATTGCTGGATTTGCACAACCATGTGCTGACCACCTACCTCCATTCCGCTGCGTTTGATTTTGGCCCGACGCTTGCGCCCTACATGTCCAATGGACAAGTGCAATTTCAGGCAGTCTATGACGAAGCCATGCGCCACGCTGAACTGCTCAAGCCCATGATGGCTGATGTGTCCCGTGAACTCAACGAAGCTCACCTCAAAGGCGCCAACCTGTTGTTTGAAGGTGCGCAAGGCACGCTGCTCGATGTGGACCACGGCACTTATCCGTTCGTCACGTCCAGCAACTGCGTGGCAGGCAATGCGGCGGCCGGTTCCGGCGTCGGTCCTGGCATGTTGCACTACATCCTGGGCATCACCAAAGCCTATTGCACCCGTGTCGGCGGCGGTCCGTTCCCGACCGAATTGGACTGGGAAGTCGAAGGCACACCCGGCTACCACATGAGCACCATTGGCGCTGAAAAAGGCGTGACCACAGGTCGCAGCCGTCGCTGTGGCTGGTTTGATGCGGCACTGCTCAAGCGCTCGGCGCAGGTGAACGGCTTGACCGGTCTGTGCATCACCAAGCTCGATGTCCTCGACGGCCTGAAGGAACTCATGCTGTGCACCGGCTACGAACTTGACGGCGAATTGATCGACATCCTGCCCATGGGCGCAGATGACATCGAACGCTGCAAGCCGGTTTACGAAACCATCGAAGGCTGGAGCGACAGCACCGTGGGCGTAACCCAGTTTGACAAGTTGCCGACCAATGCACGTTTGTATCTGCAACGCATTGAGCAGGTCACGGGTGTTCCGATTCATTTGGTGTCCACCAGCCCGGACCGCGATCACACCATCATGGTGCGCCATCCGTATTTGGCTGATTAATTGGCCTGGCAGCAAGTTTTTTAAGTGTAATTGGCCTGTAGCCCCCGTGCTATATGCCTAGGTAGCTATTGATTCAGGAGCAAATCCATGTTGACGGAAGACGGCAAACACCTGTATGTGAGCTATGACGAGTACCACAACCTGATCGAAAAACTGGCAATCAAGATTCATCAATCGGATTGGCAGTTCGACACCATTTTGTGCTTGGCCCGCGGCGGCCTGCGCCCGGGCGACATCCTGTCGCGCATCTTTGACAAGCCGCTGGCCATCATGTCCACCAGTTCCTACCGTTCGGATGCCGGCACGGTGCAGGGCAACCTGGACATTGCGCGCTTCATCACCACGCCCAAAGGCGAGATTGCCGGCAAAGTCTTGCTGGTGGACGACTTGGCGGATTCCGGCCTGACGCTCAAGGCCGTGATGAACCAGCTCAAAACCAACTACGCGCCCATTACCGAGCTGCGCAGCGCCGTGATCTGGACCAAGGCCTTGTCTACCTTCACGCCCGATTACTCGGTTGAGTTTTTGCCAACCAACCCCTGGATTCACCAGCCGTTTGAAGGCTATGACGCTTTGCGCCCGGACCAGTTGATTCAAAAGTGGAGTGTCTAAAGGCGAGTGACCATGGTCGACCTCACCACGACGCTGATTCATCACCCGTACACGCCGCCTGAGGGCTTTCTCGCCCCGCAACCTGGCGTGTTCAAGGCGTCCACCGTCATCTTTCCCAGTGTTGCCGCCATGCGCAGCTTTGAGTGGAAAGACAAAACCGCCTATACCTACGGCCTGCATGGCACGCCTACCACCTACACGCTCGAAGAGCGTCTGTGCACGCTTGAAGGCGGCCTGCAGTGCATGCTGCTGCCAAGCGGGCTGGCGGCCATTGCCAATGTGGCGCTGTCGCTGTTGCGCGCAGGCGATGAGGTTCTCATACCGGACAATGCCTACGGCCCCAACAAGGCCCTGGCCGAGGGGGAGCTCAAAGCCTGGGGCATTAGCCACCAGTTTTATGACCCCCTGAATCCCCAGGATCTGGCGGCCAAAATCAGCGCCCAAACCCGTCTGGTCTGGCTGGAAGCGGCGGGCTCGGTGACGCTGGAGTTTCCTGATCTGTGTGAACAAGTGCGCATTTGCCAGGCGCGCGGTGTGTTGACTGCGCTCGACAACACTTGGGGTGCCGGGCTGGCTTTTGCGCCGTTTGACCTGGTGCCGGGCAGCAGTCCGGCCTTGGCGGTCGATATCTCCGTGCATGCCTTGACCAAATACCCCAGTGGCGGTGGTGATGTGCTCATGGGCAGCGTCATCACCCGGGATGCTGCGTTGCACCTGAAACTCAAACTGACGCACATGCGGCTGGGTTTTGGCGTCGGCGTCAACGATGTTGAAACCGTATTGCGCTCGCTGCCGAGTATGGCGCTACGCTACCGGGCACATGACGAAACCACGCGTGAATTGGCGCGCTGGTGCCAGACTCGAGCCGAATTTGCCCAGGTTCTGCATCCCGCCTTGCCAGATTCACCCGGGCACGCGCACTGGCGTGCTTTGTGTCAGCCTGGATTGGGTGGTGCGGCCGGTCTGTTCAGTGTGATCTTTGATACGAAATACAGCCAAGCCCAGATTGATGCGTTTTGCAACGCGCTCAAGTTGTTCAAGTTGGGTTATAGCTGGGGCGGTCCCATGAGTCTGGTCGTCCCTTACGACCTGGCGGCCATGCGCAGCGGCTGGCCTGCGCATCTGAAGCGCGGGACGCTGGTACGTTTTTCCGTGGGTTTGGAATGTCTAGCAGATTTGCAGTTTGATTTATCACAAGCGTTGCAGAATATTTGATCTGTATCAGTGATTGTCTGAATAGACAAAGGGTCTGGACTTCGGTAGTCTGGCCAGATGAATACATCCCCTGATTCAAATGCCGACAACGGTAGCAGCGCGGATCTCTCAAACCCCGCTGAGCCTGCACCTCTTTCAAGTTATACGCCTTACGTGCCACCTCCTTCGGATGCACCGGCCAAGCAAATCGTCAAATTGCGCCTGCAAGACCCGTTTCACTGGCTGGGGCTCGGCTGGCGTGATTTACTGGCGGCGAAAGGTATTAGCATTTTTTATGGGGTGTGCTTCTGGTTGATGGCCTTGCTGCTGGCCGCCGTGTTCCGCAACCAGCCTGAATATGCCATGTCCATTACTTCGGGTTGCTTGCTGTTGGGCCCGTTCCTGGCGGTGGGCTTGTATGAAGTGAGTCGCCGTCGCGAGCAGGGCTTGGTTCCTGATCTCGGCTCTTCCTTGACCTGCTGGAAATCGCATCTGCGTAGCATGGGCATGCTGGTTTTGGTTTTGATTGTTCTTGAGTTGTTATGGGGCAGAGCGTCGCTGGTGGTATTTGCCGTATTTTTCAATACCGGCATGCCTTCCACGACGGGCGTGATTGAGGCCATCTTCAACCCTGAAAACCGGGAGTTCTTAGCCGTTTACCTGTTGGTTGGCGGGGTGTTTGCCGGTCTGGTTTTTGCCATGTCGGTGGTGTCCATTCCCATGATCCTGGATCGCGACACCGACGCCATTTCCGCCGCCATCACCAGCTTGCAGGTGGTCGGGGGAAACACGGTCGTCATGCTGTTGTGGGGCGTGTTGCTGACGAGTCTGGTGTCTGTCGCGCTCACTCCCTGGGGTTTGGGTCTGGTGTTGATTGGTCCCTTGCTTGGACACGCCAGTTGGCACGCTTATCGGGGTTCCGTGCGCTGGCTTGAGGAGGCGCCGACATCCTGATGCAATAAAATTGCGCCTGCATGCCGGGCACTGGTCGGGTAATGGTAAAGTGACTCCCAACTTATTGAAAGCATACCTTGGCAACACCGAATTACGGATACGAGAAGCGTCAGAAAGAACTGGCAAAGAAGAAGAAGAAAGAAGAAAAACTCAAGCACAAAGCCGAGCGAAAAGTCGGTGAAGGTGCTGAGGACGGCGCTCCCATGGAGGATGGCGCCGCTGAGCCTGCAGAGCCCAACTCTGATACGCCCCAGCCTTGATAGAACGTAGCCGCTAACTACAGCGGCGTTGCGCTGACATTCTCCTTGAGCATTTGTTGCGCCAAACGTGTCATAGCCCCCGTCGAATGGTCGTCCGGGGCTATTATTTTTGCGTCTTCAAATTGCCGGAAGTTGCGCCGCATGGATTGCAGATAGGTCGGATCGTAGTGTTGCGTGAGCAGTGCTTGCACCACCGGCTCAATATTTCCCGCCCGAACCGACGCCTGCCAACCGTCAACCACGACTTTGCCCCGGAACTCCGCCAGTACTTGCAGGCGTTGGCAGAAATGTTCCACGTCACGTACAAAAAAATCGTAATCCTCCAGCAACAAGGCTACTCGCTCGGGGTCAGGCAGCACCAGGTTCAGGCAAGGGCTGTCGCGCATGGCTTCGACCAGCGAGACCGGGACGGTCACATTTCCTACTTTTTTGCTTTCACTCTCAATGAAGACCGGGCGTGAATGATCCAGACGCCGTAGCGCCTCCCAAACCAGCGTGTCAAACCGTTTTTGTGTGGGTTGCGGCAAGCCGGGAATAGCGCCCAGCACCGAGCTACGGTGGTTGGCCAAGGCTTCCAGATCGATGACCTGCGCCCCTTGGGTTGCCAAGACCTTGAGCAGGCGGGTTTTGCCTGACCCTGTGGTGCCACAGATCACGCGCCATTCCAGGCCGTTGACCAAGCGGGGGATGTCTTGCACGACAGCCGCCCGAAAGGCCTTGTAGCCGCCTTCAAGCAAGGTGACGCGAAATCCGATCTGGCTCAGGATCAGCGACAGCGAGCCACTACGCTGGCCGCCGCGCCAGCAATAGGCCAGCGGTTTCCAGTCTTTCGGCTTGTCGATGACCTCACGCTCAATGTGGCCGGCAATATTGCGTGCAGCAATGGCTGCTCCGCGTTTTCTGGCCTCGAAAGGGTTGACCTGCTTGTACAGGGTGCCGATGTCGCGGCGCTCTTCGTTGTTGAGCGTGGGCCAATTGACGGCGCCGGGCAGATGGTCCTCACGGTATTCGTCTTCGCTGCGGGCGTCGATGACGGTGTCAAACTCATGCAGGCGCACAAGGGCTTCGGTCGCAGGCAGGGTGGTCAGGCTCATTTCAATAGCTTCTGCAGTTCAGGCCAGATGTTGGCAAGAATCATGGGATGGGCCTCTTCCTTGGGATGAAGGCGGTCGGCTTGAAATAGTTTGGTGCTGTCAGGTCCATCGGCGATACCTTTGAGCAAGAACGGCACCAGTCCCGCCTTGTTGGCCTTGGCTACGTCGGTAAACACAGAGGCAAAACGGGCTGCATAGTCCTGGCCGTAATTGGGGGGCACCTGCATGCCAATCAGCAACACCTTGGCGCCCGTTTTTTGCGCCATCTGTGTCATCTGGTTCAGGTTGTCTTCGGACTGTTTCAGGGGCAAGCCACGCAAGGCGTCGTTGGCGCCCAATTCAATAATGACATGAGTTGGCTTGTGTTGAGCCAGCAGCGCCGCCAGCCGCGAGCGTCCGCCTGAGGTGGTGTCGCCACTGATACTGGCGTTGACCATGGTGGCGGGCATCTTTTCAGCTTTGAGCTTGCTCTCCAGCAAGGCAACCCAGCCACTGCCGCGTTTGAGGCCATACTCTGCACTTAGCGAATCACCCACCACCAGAATTACTTTGGGTTTGCTGGTTTTGGGCGCCTGCGCTGCAGCGCCAGCATCCGTCATGGGCGTGAGTCCTGCAACTGCAAGCATTAAAACCACCGAAAAAAAGTGTCGTCGATACAAAGTGAGCCCCATGTCTGATTCAATTATTTCCGTCGAGCATGTCTTCAAGTCGGTGAGCGATTCCACCGGCACGCTCGACATTTTGCGCGATATTGATTTTGTGCTGAACGCCCGGGAAACGGCGGCCATCGTCGGCGCCTCCGGTTCCGGTAAAAGCACGCTGCTGTCCATCATTGCCGGGCTGGATACCCCCACGCGCGGCACGGTGCGGTTGGCGGGTCAGGATCTGTTTGCCATGAACGAGGATCAACGTGCGCACCTCCGGGCGCAAAAAGTGGGGTTTGTGTTTCAGAGTTTTCAGCTCCTGGGTAATCTCACTGCGCTGGAAAACGTGATGCTGCCACTGGAACTTGGCGGCAGGCGTGATGCGCGCAAAGCCGCCACCGAGATGTTGGCGCGTGTGGGGCTGTCGGAGCGCCTGGGTCACTACCCCAAGGTGATGAGTGGTGGTGAGCAGCAGCGGGTGGCCTTGGCACGTGCTTTTGTGGTCAAACCGGCTGTGCTGCTGGCCGATGAGCCCACCGGTAGTCTGGACTTTGCAACCGGCGAGAAGATCATGGAACTCATGTTTGACCTGAACCGGGAGTTGGGCACCACGCTGGTGTTGGTGACGCACGACCGTGCCATTGCTGCGCGGTGTGCCCACTGCATCACCATTGAAGCCGGACGGGTACTGGATACCACGATTGAAATATGAGCCATATTGACCTCTAGCCCCCGTCCATAGTGCGTTACTAGCTATTAATTGAATAGCAGATCGCAAGCCGCGATAATTGAGCCATGTCTTCATCCAAAGTTTTATTCGGCTTTCATGCCGTTGGTGTCCGTCTCAAAACCGCACCCAAATCCATCATCGAAATTTATTTCGAGCCCACACGCCGCGATGCACGCATGCGCCAGTTTCTTGAGAAAGCCAATGAAGCCGGCGCACGCCTGATTGAGTCAGATGGCATTCGCCTGGCCAAACTCTGTGGTGGCCACGGCCACCAGGGCGTCGCGGCTCGGGTGCATGAGCTGGCCCAGGTTCACTCACTGGACGAATTGCTGGAAAACCTGGAAGCCTCGCAGGCCGAAAAACCATTGGCCGAGCGCGAATCGCCGCTCATTCTGGTATTGGATGGCGTGACCGACCCGCACAACCTGGGCGCCTGCCTACGTGTTGCGGATGGTGCCGGCGCGCATGCCGTGATTGCGCCCAAGGATCACGCCGCCGGCATCAACGCCACGGTGGCCAAAGTGGCCAGCGGCGCGGCAGAAACCGTGCCGTACTTCATGGTGACCAACCTGGCGCGCACCCTGAACGAACTCAAGGAGCGCAACATCTGGATCATCGGTACCAGTGATGTGGCCACCAAAACGATTTACCAGACGGATCTCAAAGGCCCGGTCGCGCTGGTGCTGGGCGCTGAAGGCGACGGCATGCGTCAACTGACCGCCAAGACCTGCGACGAGTTGGTCAGCATTCCCATGCGCGGTGCGGTAGAAAGCCTGAATGTCTCGGTGGCCAGCGGTGTGTGTCTGTACGAAGCTGTGCGCCAGCGCAGCTGATCCCAGGCTGCGTGCCTGCTCGGTCTGTTGATTAAGTTTCAGATTTCGCCATCATGTCGCTCACGACATGATGGGGTAAGGCTTCGCTTCGCTGGTTCAGCGAGCCATCCAGCAAGCTGCGTTTACTTGCACCAAAGCATTGCGCAGGTGCAGGCGTTGAAGTCGACGCAAATCATATTAAAATATAAATGAGAATTACTTTTATTAAATGAAGTGAGGGCGACTTCCATGAGAAGGACCGTCTTCATGAACCCAATCATGCAGCAGGATTTTTATATGAAATTTGCCTTCTCTTCTCTTTTGCGCGGTAGCGTGCTAATTGGCGGTCTTATTGGTGCTTCGTCAGCCGCGATGGCGCAGGGAACACCCGCTACCCAGGAAATCGTGGTCTACAACGCCCAGCATGCCAGCTTGACCAAAGCATGGGCCAGTGCCTTTACACAAGAGACGGGTATCAAAGTCACCTTGCGTCATGGGAGTGACACCGAACTGGGCAATCAGATTGTGCAGGAAGGGGCTGCTTCGCCTGCAGATGTCTTCCTGACTGAAAACTCTCCTGCGATCGCATTGGTAGATGCAGCCGGACTGTTTGCCCCCGTTGATGCCGAAACCATTGCTGCGGTGCCCGCAAACTTCCGTCCGTCTCATGGACGGTGGGTGGGTATTGCCGCGCGTTCAACCGTATTTATCTATAACAAGGTCAAACTGACACCCGCTCAGTTACCCAAGTCCCTGCTCGATCTGGCTAACCCGGCATGGAAAGGTCGTTGGGCCGCATCTCCTGCCGGGGCGGATTTTCAGGCTATTGTGAGCGCGTTGCTGGAACTCAAGGGAGAGGCTGTTACAGCTCAGTGGTTGAAAGCCATGAAAGAAAATGCAGTGCCTTACAAAGGCAATGGCGTGGCGATGAAGGCGGTTAACGCAGGCCAGGCAGAAGGCGCCGTGATTTACCACTACTACCGCTTTGCCGATCAGGCTAAAACCGGTGAAAACAGTGAGAAAACCGCACTTCATTACTTCCGCAATGAAGATCCCGGCGCTTTCGTGAGTATCTCGGGTGGCGGCGTATTGGCCTCCAGCAAACACCCGTCACAAGCTCAGGCTTTCCTGAAATGGATCGCCGGCAAGGGCGGTCAGGACATTTTGCGTACCGGCGATTCCTATGAGTATGCTGTTGGCGTCGGCTCCCAATCCAACCCCAAACTGGTGCCGTTGGCTGAATTGCAGGCACCCAAGGTTGACCCGTCCAAACTTAACAGCAAGAAAGTTTCTGATCTGATGACCCAGGCAGGCTTGCTCTGAATTTGACGTGAATACAGCCACGATTCGCGCAGCCATTCCTCTGATACGCAGAGGGCCGCAAGGGCGTGTGTCCTGGGTGGCCGCTGCTGCGTTATTGGTATCGTTGGCTGCGCTCATGCCTTTGGGCTTTGTGGTGTGGGTGGGCATTCAGACAGGCTGGGAAACGGTTTCTGCTTTGGTGTTTCGACCGCGTGTTGCCGAGTTGCTGGTCAACACCGGGTTGCTGGTCATGTTCACCGTGCCTATTTGTGTGATGTTGGCGGTGGCACTGGCCTGGCTGACCGAGCGCAGTGACTTGCCTGGTGCCCGTACTTGGGCGTGGTTGGCTGCAGCACCGCTGGCTGTGCCGGCCTACGTACACAGCTATGCCTGGATCAGCCTGGTGCCAGGACTGCAAGGTCTGGCGGGCGGTGTGTTGGTCTCGGTGTTGTCTTACTTTCCATTTCTTTATTTACTGGTGGCGTCATCGTTGCGCCGCCTGGATCCAGGCATTGAAGATGCGGCGGCCTCTCTGGGTGAAGGGCCTTGGGGCGTGTTTTTTCGCGTGGTGTTGCCGCAGTTGCGATTGGCTATCTGGGGCGGCTCGCTGTTGATCGGGCTGCACCTGCTGGCCGAATACGGCTTGTATGTAATGATCCGTTTTGATACTTTTACCACGGCGATCGTGGATCAATTTCAGTCCACTTACAACGGCCCTGCGGCCAACATGCTGGCTGGCGTATTAGTGCTGTGCTGTTTCGGGATGCTCGGACTTGAAGCTGGCACGCGTGGTCATGAGCGTTATGCGCGGGTGGGAACGGGGTCTGCACGACTGCCGCAGCGCCGCCGTCTGGGTCGTTTCACGACATGGTGTCTGCTGCTGCCTGCCTTGACCGCCGTGCTCTCGTTGGGCGTGCCGCTGGTCACCTTGGCTCGCTGGCTGGTAGCTGGTGGCTTGCCCGTTTGGCAATGGGGAGAACTGGGTTCAGCACTGGGGCAAACACTGGCGTTGGCGCTTGGTGGCGCACTGCTGACCACGCTGGTGGCCGTGCCCATGGCCTGGTTGTCGATCCGCGCGCCCGGACGGTTGCAGCGCATCCTCGAAGGAGGTAACTACCTTGTGGGTTCATTGCCGGGTATTGTCGTGGCTTTGGCACTGGTGACGATCACTGTGCGGTTGCCGATTTACCAGACCGTGGTCACCGTACTGCTGGCTTATATGTTGATGTTTTTGCCGCGTGCGCTGCTCAGTCTGCGCGCGGGCGTGGCCCAGGCGCCGGTGGAGCTGGAGCAGGTGGCCCGCAGCCTTGGGCGCACCCCGGTGCAGGCGCTGTGGCAAATCACCCTGCGGCTGGCGGCCCCCGGTGCGGCATCGGGTGTGGCCATGGTGTTTCTGGCCATCACCAACGAACTCACCGCCACCCTGCTGCTGGCGCCCAATGGCACCCAGACGCTAGCTACTGCATTCTGGTCGCACACCAGCGAGATTGACTATGCGGGTGCCGCCCCTTATGCACTTCTCATGGTGCTTCTCTCGCTACCCCTGACCTGGTTGCTTTATATTCAATCCAAACGCTCTGCCGGACGATGACCTCCCTTCACCTACACGCTGTGCGTAAATCCTATGGCTCGGTACTGGCACTGGGCGGTATCGATCTTCATGTGAGTGCGGGCAGCCGCACCGCCATCGTCGGGCCTTCAGGCTCCGGCAAGACCACGATGTTACGGATCATTGCCGGTTTTGAGGAGCCGGATACCGGCCACGTCTTGTTAGGAGGGGAATTGCTTGCCGACGGCTCGCACATGGTTCCCGCACACCAGCGAAGCATTGGTTATGTACCGCAGGATGGTGCGCTGTTCCCCCATCTCAGTGTCGCCGACAACGTGGGCTTTGGCCTGCCCCGTCATTTTCCGCAACGTCAAGAGCGGATTGCCGAGCTGATGGACACGGTCGCTCTTCATCCCGCCATGTTGCAGCGTCGCCCCCATGAACTCTCGGGTGGTCAGCAACAACGGGTGGCCCTGGCGCGGGCGCTGGCCCAGCGGCCACGTTTGATGCTGCTGGACGAACCCTTTTCAGCACTCGACACCGGTTTGCGTGCCGCGACACGCAAAGCAGTGAGCAAAATACTGAGCGCTGCCGGCATTACTACCATTCTGGTTACGCACGACCAAGCCGAAGCCTTGTCATTCGCCGATCAGGTGGCCGTCATGCGGGACGGACAGTTGGCGCAGGTAGGCCGACCGCTTGATCTTTACTTGCGTCCCACAGACCCCGCTACGGCCAGTTTTTTGGGGGAGGCTGTGGTGTTGCCGGCGCATCTGTCGGGCGGCTGGGCCGACTGCGCTCTAGGCCGCATTGCCACCGACGACGCGCAGCGTAGCGGAGCGGTGCAAATCATGTTGCGACCCGAACAGCTGCAACTGGTTGAAGACGAAGGTAACAAGGGATGTCATGGCGTGGTGTTGGATGCCGATTTTTGCGGTCCTGTTTGTGAGGTGACAGTGCGCCTGCTGGATGGCAAAAACGATGAGCCCTTGCTGGTGCGTAACTCAGCCATTCCCATGCCTGTTGTCGGCGAAAAAGTCCGTATCACAGTGCTTGGTCAAGCGCATGTGTTTGCCTGAAGCATAAGTTAAGTCCTCAGGCCCTGCTTCATATTGGCGAGTTAAGTTTAGTGTTGCCACCGACCCAATGCAGAGTTCCAATGGGGGCTGATCAATCCTGTATGAAGACCGATGACGGTGGAAGGGTGCATTATTCTGTGCGCGCTCCATTTGAAAGCTCTTGCTGCATTTCGGGAACATAGGTCGATGTGAGCCAGGTGGAGATGACCTGCGAAACCATCTCTTCAGGATTGCCTGCATCGTCACTTTCTCGCGCCACTTGTTCTGCGGACGTGAGCACGCTAACAAACATCTGAAGAACACCTTGAATTCCACCGCGCTCCAAAGCCGTGTCACCAAGACTTTTCAATGCCGCCCAAGCTTTCGCTTCATTTGTGGGTTCCATTGTGTGAGCCTTACTTCAGTGCTTCTTCAAACTCGGCTAGCTCTTGAGCAATGACCGCATACTTTTTGGACTTGGCTCGGTTGTCGGCCCAATTGAGCACTGCAGATTCCAAATCTTCTTTGAAGTGAGCAAGTGCTGATTCTTTGATGATTTTGCTTGCATTGCTTGACCAGAGGTCAATCAGCTCTGACAGGCCGTTGTCAAAATCATCGAATGTCTCAAGGTGAACCCATTGGCCGCTTTTATCAAACATTTTTTCTTTCGGTAATTAATTGTGCGTCAGTTTAGCGGGGCGATCCGCCAAAGCTGGGTAATCAAAATTCTGTACGGCGACGAACAGACTTGGGGTGAGGGACCGGTCATCATGCGGTCGTGTGTAATGTTTTAGCTCAATAGCATTGGAAACCTCATGAACCTTCACCTCAGTCTTACGCCCATGATCTCGCTGCTTGCAGGGATTCTCATTTTGGTCATGCCCAGGCTTCTGAACTTCATCGTAGCCATCTACTTGATCATGATCGGATTAATTGGCCTGTTTGGTACTGGGGCATTCCGTTTTTAAGTACGTAAGTACGCTCTCTATCCCAACTCATTTATCGTCTTGGCAGTGATTTTCACACCAGTTGCAACCACTCCGGTATCAGCGACAGTCACAACTCGACCAATACCAGTGTCCAGAATGACAGGTTGCAGAGACTATAGGAATTTAGTCGTTTCATTGTGATTTGTCTTTTCAGGCGATTCCTCAAAAACCGGTGCCCATAATTTTGAATCCACGACCAAACCAATGCAAAACTCAAGAAGTTGCAATAGAGCAGGGCACAAATGAAAAGAGCACTTAAGCTTGTGACTTAAGTGCTCTTTTCATTTGAACTTTGCCTCCTCGACCTGGGCTCGAACCAGAGACCTACGGATTAATAGTAAGGGCCACACGGTGTCAATCGTGTTGTAGACCAAAGATTTGCAACGAATTTTACTCTTCGGGTCATTTCTGTTTTTCGATGCCGAACCGTCGACTAAAAATAGAGCTTGATGGGCTTGAGATATTTGTAAGTAAATTCTAGATTGGCGTGAGAACTGAGGTCGTAGGGTGTTTTTTTGATGATGAAATAGGTCGTGTTTTGTTCGCCTGCATGGTGAGATCAATATCAATATCAATATCAATATCAATATCAATATCAATATCAATATCAATATCAATA
>JAZKHK010000016.1:0-6628 GCA_040385425.1 Pseudomonadota bacterium
GCCGTGGTCACCGAGAAACACCACGTCACGAAAACCGTGTTGTTTGAAGCTGCGCGCGGTTGAATCAAGCAGCGCTTCGAAAGTGGCTTCGGTGATTGAAATGGTCCCGGGAAAGCGCATGTGGGCTGCCGGCGGGTGGATAGCGCCTTCAGGGACGTAGGCGATGACGGGGGCCACCAGTGCGTTGCCAAGTTGCTTGGCAATCTCGCCTGCCAGAAGGCGCACGCGCACATTGTGCTTGCCCAGTACCATGTGCGGTCCGTTTTGCTCGGTGCCGCCGATGGGGATCAGGATGGTGGTCGAGCCGGTGGCGACCCGGTCGCGCACTTCTGTCCAGGTCAACTCTTCAATCTGATTGTTTTGAGATCCAGCCGCCTGTGCCGGTTGCAGTGCATAAAAAACTGCCATCAGGCAGGCTGCAATAAAACGATAGTTGCGCTGCGTCAGCAGAAGTTGCATGTCAAAAATCCATAGGCACTTGAAATCTGGCTTTGGCTAAAAGGAAATTGCAAAACCATCAACCTCAAGTGTTCTATGAATTTAACCCTGAATTCAGTCCTTGGGTTCGGTGATGAACCCTATTTTTTTGATCCCGGCCCGCTGGGCGGCGGCCATGGCCTGGGCGACACGTTCGTAACGAACCTCTTTGTCCCCGCGAATATGCAAATCGGGTTGGGGCGTTTTTGCCGCTTCGGCGCTCAGTAGCGTAGGCAAGCCAGCATCGTCCACGCGTGTCTCGTTCCAGTAGTAGCTGCCGCCCGCATCCACACTCAGGCGAATGGTTTGCGGCTTGGTGTCCTGCGCCTGGTTGATGGCACGGGGCAAATCCACGTTCACGGCATGTTTCATCACCGGGACGGTGATGATGAAGATGATCAGCAGCACCAGCATGACGTCCACCAGGGGCGTCATGTTGATCTCGTTCATCACCTCATCGGGATCGTCTTGTGTTCCAAAAGCCATGGTGTTTCCTGGTTCAAGCTTTTTTCATGGCCACAACTTTGCCGTCGCCGCTGTTAACGCGGGCGCCGGTGACAAAGTAGGCATGCAAATCATGGGCGAATCGATTGAGTTTGGTCAGGATGGACTTGTTGCCCCGTACCAGCGCGTTGTAGCCCAGGACCGCAGGAATCGCCACCGCCAGACCCAGCGCCGTCATGATGAGTGCCTCGCCAATGGGGCCGGCCACTTTGTCGATGGTGGCCTGTCCGGCGGCGCCGATGCCCAGCAGGGCGTGGTAAATGCCCCAGACCGTGCCGAACAAACCGACAAATGGAGCCGTTGAGCCGACTGAAGCCAGCACCGCCAGTCCCGACTGCAGGCGGGCTGTGCTGGCGTCGATGGAGTTGCGCAGGCTGCTGGTAATCCAGTCGCTGGCGTCCAGTGTGTCGTGCAGCTGCACTTTGGTGTTGCGGTGGTGGGCCGTGGCTTCACGTCCGGTCAGTGCCAGTTGTAGAAATGGATTGCTGTCGTCACCGCCCAGTCGGGTCAGACCGGTGGTCAGGTCTTCGCTGTGCCAGAAGTCTTCGGCGCTTTTGGCCAGTTTTTTGTATTTGAGGACGTCAAGCGCCTTCAGGATGATGACCATCCAGGAAGCCAGCGACATGGTGAGCAAGACCAAGGCCACCGTTTTGGTGACCCAGTCACCCTGGGTCCAGACATTGATCAGTCCGAGTTGTGATTCCATAAATTCTCCAGAGAAAAAGATAAAAAGTTATTCGAGAACGAAGTTGATGGGCACGTTGAACCACATCGCTTCAGGCACGCCTGCCCGTTTGCCCGGCACATAGCGCCAGCGCAGGACGGTGGCCAAGGCGGATTGATCCAGCCGGTCGAAACCGCTGGACTGCTTGATTTCAGCTTTTTGCGCCGTGCCGTCCAGGCCGATAAATACCCGCACCACGACCTTGCCCTGCTCATTGAGGCGTTTGCTTAAAGGCGGGTAGGGCGGCTTGGGGTTTTGCAGGTAATCGGCGTCGCTGGACGGCAGTTCCACACGGGCTGGCGCGGGAGGCGCCGTGGCTACCGGGGCCGCCACTGGCGCGGCGACGGGGGCCGGCGTGATGACGCCTGTCGGGGCATTGGGTGAGGGGGTGGGGTCGGCAATGGCCAGCGGTTGCGGGGCCTGGGTCTGCACCGGAACAGGGGTTTTGGCGACCGTTTGCTTGACCGGTGTGGGCGGTGCTGGCGGTGGTGGCACGATTTTCGGGGCAGGCGGCTGATCAATGAATTCGACCAGAATTTCCGCCGGCACGATGACCTCAACCGCACGACGCAGCAGACCGGTTTGCAGAGCCCATAAGAAGCCGACGTGAAAGACGACAACGCTGATGGCGATGATGACGTTGCGGTTCATGACGGGGAAGTTTGGGCGACGTTCAGTTAAATCCATAGTTTAGAAGCGTGATTTCAGGGTGGCACTGTGGCTATTTTCGGAAAATCCACCAAGCCGAGCCCATGACCAAAGCCAGGCTGGCACCGAGTGTTGAGACAAATTCCATGGTGTGTGCTCCCGTTTCAGGTGTCTGCCCACATGCGCAGCAGGTTGTGATAGGTGCCGGTCAGGCCCGTGGTTTCATCTGTTTCGCCGTGGCGCTCGCGCAGACGCAGCAGATTCATGTCCAGCTCATACAGCAGGCGGCGTTGCTCGTCGCTGCGCACCATGCTCTCAATCCAGAAAAAGCAGGCCAGGCGGTGGCCGCGTGTCACGGCCTTGACCTGGTGCAGGCTGGTGCCGGGGTACAGCACCATGTGGCCGGCGGGCAATTTCACCGCTTGTTCACCGTAGGTGTCTGCAATGCACAGTTCGCCCCCATCGTACTGGTCTGGGTCTTCCAGAAACACGGTGCACGAGACATCGGTGCGCACGCGCTGGCCGGTGTCCGGCAAATACCGCACCGAGCCGTCGATATGGTTGCCATAGTAATTGTTGTTGCCACCGTAACGGTTGATCCGCGGCGGAAACATCCTCTTGGGCAAGGCCGCTGAGAAAAACAAGGGGTTGGCGTCCAGACCGCGCAACACCATGGCGCGTATTTCACGGGCAGCGTCGCAATCATGTTGCAACTGTTCGTTGTTTTTGACCTGGGCCGCCTGTACGCCAGCGCCCGGGCGTCCGTCACCCCAAGGGGCGCTGGCCAGAAGGTTTTGGGCGCGGTGCACTTCTTCCGCGGTCAGGATGTCAGGAATATGGAGCAGCATGGCGTTGGCGGGTTGGTGAACTCAGAATTTGACGTTCAGTGTGACCTGGGCCACGCGACCGGCACCGGGTACGTAATGCCCCGAATACAAGGAATCCGCAAAGAGCGTGTTGGCGATGTTGCTGATATTGCCTTTCACGGTGTAACGCTCATTGATTTTGTATTCGCTCATCAGGTCCACCGTGGCATAGCCGGCTGCCAGCCAGCCGGGGTTGCGGTTAGGTGACTGTTCGCTGCGGAAATTGACGCCCGCGCCGACCCGTAATTCCGGAGTCAACTGGTAGGTGGTCCATACAGTCCCGCTGTGCACGGGGGTCAGGGACGGGCGCTCGCCCTGTCTTTCGCCGGGTTGTGCCGTTGGCGCTGCGACGTCAATGGCGGCCTCTGGCATCCACATATAAGAGCCGTAAACCTCCCATTTCTCAGTCAGGCGACCGGTGACATCCATTTCAAAACCGGCAGTGTGCCGCTGGCCCGACAGCAGCATGGCCGTGGCAGCCGAATCCGGATCGGTATTGCGCTCGTTGTACTTGACTGAATGAAAAAGGGCCAACCGGGTGGTGAAACGCTTGTCAGCGCTGTCCAGTTTGGCGCCAATTTCGATGTTCCGGCTTTGTTCCGGGTCCGTATTGGCGCTGAGTGCGCTGTAAGAGTAGGTATCGGCCGAGGTGTTGAACGAGGTGCCGTACGAGAAGTGGTACGAGCTAAGTTCGTTGGGCTGATACAGAATCCCAAACCGTTTGCTCCAGTCGGCGATGGTTTGTTTGTAGGAAGATGTGATCACGCCCGTTGTCGAAACATTGTCAAACTTGCCGTCCATGCTGTCATAACGCAGGCCAGCCAGTACCTTCCAGTGAGGTGCCACCTGGATCATGTCCTGGGCGTACACCCCCATGTTTTGGGCCTTGAATGCACTGGAGACGCTCAAGATGCGCTGGCTTTCGTTGACTGAAACACCGTCGTCTGGTGTGCCGATTTGGGTGCTTGCATTGTTTGTGCTGCCCGAAGCTCGATAGACATTTTTCCGCTCATCCGCAAAGTCAATGCCGGTCAGCAATTCGTGCTTAACGCCGAGTGCGGAGAATTTATGGCTGTAGTCACTTTGCAGATAAAGGGTATCCAGATCCTGGATTTTGAGCTTGGCACTGCGACTCAAGACGGTGGCATCCGTCAGGTTGTTGAGTCCCGTGGTACCGGGAAGTCGAATGGTGTTGGCCCGCTGATCGCGTTCAAAAATACCTTTGCGAATGCTGGTCTTCAGCTCGCTGTCATCTTGAAAACGGTGGGTGTGACTGACGGTCAGGTACTGGGCACTGCCCGCGTTGTAATCGCTGGCCAATCCGTAGTAAGTACTGGGGTCCAGACGGTCCATGACCGTGGTGGTTGAGGCGGCTGATGTTGACGTCGGTTTGATCCACGGCAGGCCGTAGTTCATGCCGTTGTTGTTTTCCAGGTCGTACAAACCTACGGAAAACTCATCCGCAGAGCCAATTCCGAAGCGGTAGGTGGCTGCAATTCCTTTTTTGTCAATGCTGCTGCCAGCGCCGTTGTTGTCGGCTTTGGTGGCCATGGCATTGATGCGCAAGGCGGCGCTTTCGCCGGTCTGGATGTTGAAGTCGCCGGTAACGCGCCGGTAGTTGTGGCTGCCCAGCGTGGTCGAAATTTCGCTTTCGTCGATGGCCCGGGGTTGTTTGCTGACCTGGTTGACTGCGCCACCCGTAGAGCCGCGGCCAAAGAGCATGGAGGCCGACCCGCGCAGCAACTCAATGCGGTCATTGTTGAAGGTGTCGCGCTCATAGAAAGCCGGGTCACGCATGCCATCGACAAAGATGTCGCCAGTCGTTGCCAGGGAGAACCCACGCAGGCGAATATCTTCTTCGCCGCCCTCTGCGGCCTGAAAGGTGACGCCTGCGGTGTTGTGCAGCACGTCTTTGAGGGTGTCCAGATTGCGGTCGTCCACCAGTTTTTCGGTGACCACGGTGATGGATTGCGGAATGTCGCGCAGTTCCTGCTTGCCTTTGCCGATGCTGGTGCTGGTGGCGCGAAGGGAGTCCTTGCCCTCGGGTGCTTCTGCGCGCTCTTTGACGATGACAGCCTTGAGTGTTTTGTCGGCATCAGAGCCAGACTGCTGTGCCATGGCGCTCATGGAGCCCGCCAGCAGCATGGCGCCCAAGGGCAGCAAGGGAGAAGAGTTTGCTATTGCATTTATAGCTGTCTGACCAATAGGTACGAGGGCTAGAGCCTGTTTTGACTTTTTTTTGTTGCAAATTAACATGGTTGTTGCCTGGTTCAGAGAGTTGTTGGCTGGCTGAATCCGCAAGCAGCAAAAAAATGCGCGGTGTGGCTGGCTTTGATGGTTTTATTATAAATACGAATTATTGTCATTTAGAATTTGAAGTTAATTAATTTGAAATTGAATGATGAAAAAACGTTGCTTTCTGGAATACGCCTCAGCCGCTCTTGCGGGATCCTTGTTGCCGGCGATGGCTGGTGCACAAATATTGGGAACAACCCCGCCTTTGGCTCTGTCTGATAAATCTTCTGCCGGTTCGTCCGCATTGCCATCTGTCTTCACACTGGCCGCGGCTTGGCGCGGTAGCGCAGGAGTGCCCGGTGATTTCGTGGGCTTGTTGCGTGTTGATTGGGATGCCGGTTTGGTTCAGGTGAAGTCGGCCGTGTCGGTACCAAGCCGCGCCCATGGCTTGCTGGCAGAGTCAGACGGTGGTTTTTTGGCTGTCGCCAGCCGTCCGGGGAAGTGGCTGGTGCGTTGCGATGCCGGGGGGCAAGCCGTGCAATGGCACCAAATAGACAGTGAATCCGAAGGGCGCACTCTGGAAGGGCATTTGTGCGCCAGTACGGATGGACAATGGATTTATACCGTTGAGACCAACCCGCTCTCAGGCCAGGGCTGGGTCGCGGTGCGTGACCGCCGCACTTTGCGCAAAGTGGCTCAGTGGCGTTCGCACGGCGCAGAACCGCACCAGTTGTTGTTGGATCGCAGCGGTGCTTTGGTGGTGGCCAATGGCGGTATTTTTCGAGCCGATGGGGATAAGAAGCGCGACCTGCATTTGATGGATTCGTCCCTGGTTCGACTGAATCCAGTCAGCGGGGAGCGTTTGGGGCAATGGCGTTTGAAAGACTCGCGTTTAGGCCTGCGGCACTTGGCATGGAGTCAGCCAGTCAGCGCTTCAAACGCCGAGGGACAGGATAAACCTTTATTGGGCATCGCTTTGCAAAACGAGCATGATGACTTGACACTGCGCCGAAGCGCTCCCGTGTTGGCGGTATGGGATGGTGAAAAGCTGTCGACGCCCACTTTGGCGCCTTCCGGTGGTGGTTATGCGGGCGATATCGTTGCCGGTCCGGATGGCGGGTTTTTGCTGAGTTGTCAGCGTGCCGGCATAGCGCTGCAGTGGTCTCCCAAAGCG